>DATCFM010000027.1:0-35999 GCA_036509515.1 Acidobacteriaceae bacterium | reverse complement strand
TGGCATCCCAAAACAGAGCTTCCACCTCTTCCTCTGCGAGTGCGAGTGGAGATTCAATACCCCCAGCCCAAAACAACAACAAAACCAATTACTTCAATTAGTTAAAAACACTATGAAATAGTTATCTGGTACAGCCCCATTGTTTATAACGCGACTGCCCATTGGATCAACTCCGGTATTACGCCTACTCGGCAGTTGACCGAGCACGTGAGCCACATGAATATGCGGGTCCTCCCGAGCAATTTCGACTTTCCGGAGCTTTGGCAGGGTGGTGTTCCCCGCAAAAACCCCGTGACATTTATAGGTCCCAAGGCAGATGTGAATTCCGGTGACGATTTCTCCCTCACGCCTGGAATCCTTGAAGAGCTATTCGACCAGCATCAGCGGATTTACATATGGGGAACAGTGAAATATAGAGATATTTTTCCTGAGACGAAACGGCACATCACTGAATTTTGCACCTCAATCTTCGCGGTTCCGGATAATTCAAATAGGCTTCGACTAACCGGTGAGGAATGCGATCGGCACAACTGCTCAGACGAAGAGTGCCCCGACTATGATGCCGAAATTTCTAGGCCGTAGCTTCCGCCGACGACGCCCGGGCTTCCCGAGATTTTCGCTAATTCCGGACATTGAACCTTATCGATTCAGGCCTCAATAAAAGGCCGAGATGTGGGGCACCCGGCTTGCCCATGTTTGGCCGAGCGTACCTCAGCGGCTGAAGCCGCTTCTATGACACTAGGAGTGATGGCACGGCTGAAGCCGTGCCCCTTCGGTTCGTGGTGATTGAAGGTCGTCGGTCCTTGGCAGAGCGGAATCCCATTCATCGCGTTCCGCGATGAGTGGGGCACCCGGCGTCTGGGGTTTGGAGATTTCTCGACGCTCAATGAGTGGCTCTACGATGAGGCACTCGTTGAAATTGGGTCGGTACGGCCACACAAACAAAACAATCACAAACGAGACAACAGGCCGTTCGGCAGAAGACCCGGGTCGCAGCCGTTTGAGCAGTATCCACCGGCGGACACCAGAGTATGCTTCTTCCATGCTTCCCCGCATATTACGCAGCCTCTGCACTGCACTGGTGTGCGTATCGGCGGTCGGCACCTTCTCCTCGCAGGCCGAATCGGCCTCAGTTCCTGTTCAATCCGCGTCGAATCCACTCGTGGTCAGGAATCTCGGCCTGGGTGCGATCTCTCTCGGAGGACCGTGGCGATTCCACCTCGGCGATAATCCGGATTGGATCGATCCCAGCTTCGACGATTCCGGCTGGGAGCAGCTTGATGGCAGCAAGCCCTGGGGTGTGCAGACCCACCCCAACACCACTGGATTCGCGTGGTACCGACGCAACCTTGATATAAGCCAAGCCTCTGGCGCATTGCCCGACCTCGCGCTTCTGGTTCCGCGCATCGACGATGTCTACGAAATCTATTGGAATGGCCGCCTCGTGGCTCATCACGGCAAAATGCCACCGCACCCGTCCTGGTTTCTCACGGTTCCCGCGCAGACTATCGGCCTGGGCCGTATCGGCCGCGGAGTACTTGCAGTTCGGGTGTGGAAAGCAATTTTCAGCTCGCGCGATTCCGGGCTCGTGGGAGGCTTTGCCGCGCCGCTTGTCCTAGGTAGCCCGCAAGTGATCGACGCGATGAAAGGGAAGCTCGATTATGTGTGGCTGCGCGAGCAGACGATCGTCATCGGCCTTTACTCGCTCTACGGTTTGCTGGGCTTCCTGGCATTCTTGTTTTGGCTACGCGATCGCACCCAATGGTTGCTGTTCTGGACCGCCGGCCTGTTCATCCCGATCTTCCTCGAAGTTGTCTTCAACAACCTGGCTTTGCCATGGCCGGCAAACATCGCCGTGGGGTTGACGCTTCCCATCAACGCTGTCGAAAACATTTCGTTGTGGTATCTGACCTGCTGGCTGCTCGAGCTGCGCGATGATCAAAAGCTGATGCGCCTGACTCGCCTTGCCGCGATCACCCTGATGACCGCAAACATTGCGGATGCTCTCCTCGCCATCTTCTTGTGGCCGTCTCCCTGGGAGGCGACGTCGCAGATCACCGATGGCATACTCACCGTCGTCATCACCGTGCTTGTCGGCTGGAATATAGTCCCAGTCGCCGTCGCGCTTCTGCGCCGGTCACGGGTCGGACGCGCGCGCTGGCTGTTCGCAAGCACCATGGTCATTGCCCAATCCATCTACGTCGTGGGTCTGGCGGCCGACCAGGGGAAGCGATTCACGCATTCGCACCTTTTCGAGACTCTGCACACGCCCTTATTTCATGTGTTTGGCGCTCCGGTGATGGCGTATACCATCGCCGACAGCAGCCTGTTGCTGACTCTCATATACGCCCTGATCCGCTATTTCCAGGACGTCACCCGCCGCCGCAACACGTTGGAGCAGGAATTCCTGCAGGCCCGCGAGTTGCAACAGGTCATCATTCCGGAAGCATTGCCTGCAATCGCTGGATTCACCCTGACCAGCGCTTACAAGCCTGCGCTCGAAGTCGGCGGTGACTTCTTCCAGATCATTCCATTGACAGACGGATCGACACTCGTCGTTCTCGGCGATGTAAGTGGGAAGGGGCTTAGAGCCGCCATGGCCGTCTCACTCATCGTCGGGGCGGTCCGCATGGTGGCTGAATTTACGATGAGCCCGGCTGAAATTCTGGCAGGCGTGAATCGTCGCCTTCACGGACGCCTTCAAGGTGGCTTTGCGACCGCTCTTGCTTTGCGCCTTTGCCCCGACGGCAACTGCACACTAGCCACAGCGGGTCATCCTGGGCCCTTTATCGATGATACAGAGTTGAAATCGCCTGGAGCACTTCCTTTGGGACTCGATCTGGCGTGCATTTACGAAGAGACCCCTTTCTACTTGAGGGTAGGTGACCACCTTGCTCTTTACACAGACGGCCTGCTCGAAGCATGCAGTCCCACGGGCGAAATCTATGGCTTCGATCGCCTGAAGGCGCTCTTCGCAACAAAGCCAAATGCACGAGAGGCTATGGAGGCGGCTGTTGATTTCGGCCAGGACGACGACATCACCATTCTCACATTCACTCGTTCGGCAGTCGGTGAAGAATCGACCGCGGTCTCCTCAGTCCCTGTCCCGATTGCGGTCTGATCCGCAAGCTTCTCTGGCCGAGTCGCTCCGCAAGCATTGAATAGATAGCTTGGCGGCGTTCCAGGGGGTTGTTTGGCACCTGGAAGTTGGGACAGCGACAATGTGCCCCAGCCTAGAATTTGGCAACAATCTCATTCCCGCCGCACCGGCACCGGGCTTATTAGGGCGTAAAAAGGGCTATCGGGCGCGGCTGGGGCGGGATAGACTTAGAAAGTCCGCGATTTCCACTCCCGGACCGCGACTTTTTTGCCGAAAGTCGCGTCATTACAACACATGAAGCGAGCCCTTGCCCTGACCGCAGAAGAGGTCCAACAGAACGAGCGTGAGAACGCTGCGATCGCGCGTGGGTTGAAGCAGCAGGACCCTGAACTGCTGGATCAGCTGATCGAGACCTATCAGCACCGGCTGATGCGCTACCTGATGTTTCTGACCAACCGGCGCGAGACGGCGGAGGACCTGTTTCAGGAGGTCTGGATACGGGTGCTGCGGCGGGGGTCGCAGTACAACGGGAAGGCGCGGTTCGATACGTGGATCTTTACGATTGCGCGGAACCTGGTGATCGACCTCTCGCGCAAGCGGACGATGGCGTCGCTGGATGAGATGTGCGAGGGCGGCCATGACGAGCGGCCGATTGAGTTTGCGCAGGATGGGCCGTCGCCGCTGGAGCAGTTTCAAGGGCGCGAGAATGCGGCGGAGCTGGCGGCGGTGATGCTGACGCTGGAGCCGAGCTATCGCGAGGTGCTGACGCTCAGGTTTCATGAGGAGATGTCGCTGGAAGAGATTGCGGCGGTGACGCATGCGCCGCTGTCGACGGTGAAGTCGCGGCTGTACCGGGGCCTGGCTTCGCTGAAGCCGAAGCTGATGACGCTGCGGACGCAGGGTCTCGACGAAAAGCAGCGGGCGGGTGAGCAAGTGGGGGCGCGGACATGATCGATTTTCCGCAGGAGTCGGCTTCGGATGATCGTTTGAACGAACGGCTGCAGAATGCGCGGCTGAATGGGAATGCGCGCGCGCAGGTGGTGAACCGCACGCATCGCGTGGTGCGCGAACAGGCGATGAACATGCGCGAACAGAAGAGCCGCTCGCGCAGCCTGTGGGCGCCGCTGATGATCAGCTCGAGCCTCCTGATGGTGATTCTTTATGCGGCCTGGGGCACGCTGGACGGGTATGACCTGACGCCGTCCGGGATGCCCGACTCGAGCTACCAGATGTTTCTGTTCCTGCTGTGGTTGATGCCGGTCACGGCGCTGGTGCTGGGAATGGTGTGGGTCCGGCGTGGGCGCAACCACGCCAATGGTGAGGCGCCGAGATGACGCAGTGGTGGACGGCCTCGCAGAACGAGGCGGATTCGGCGGGCGATGACGAGCTGCGGATGATTCCGCGGTGGTCGATCGTGCTGGCCATCGTGCTGTTCGTGGCGATACAGTACCTGTTCCACAGCGTCATGATGCCGCACCACCACCGCGAGATGCTGCCCATGCGCGTGATCGTGGGCTATACGTGGGGCGCGCTGTTTGCGAGCTATGCGCTGTTGCTGGGCTATGTGAGCCGGGATGTGAAGCGGCGCGGCATGTCGGCGGCGCTGTGGATGCTGGTGTGCGTGGTGCTGCCGGGCGGCATCGGCGCGGTGGTATACTTTATGCTGCGGCAGCCGATTCTTTCGCGCTGCCCGAACTGCTCGACCTCGCTGGCGGCGAGCTATAACTTCTGCCCGCAGTGCCAGTTTCAACTGGCTCCGGTGTGCGGATGCTGCCATCGCGGGGTGAAGATTACGGATATCTTCTGCACCCAGTGCGGGCATGACCTGGCCAAGGATGGCGCGCCTTCGCGGCTGCGGGCGTACAGCGATAGCGAGTGAAGACAGTCGTTAGTGGTTAGTCGCTAGTGGGCGGCGCTGGTGGGACGGCGTAGTCTACTGTCTGGTGTCCATGGGTGCTCCTCTTACAGCGCTGATTATCGATGACGAACCGCTGGCGCGGCAGGAGTTGCAGTATCTGCTGGACCGGGCGGGGGATGTGCAGGTTCTGGCGCAGGGGTCGAATGGGATTGAGGCTGTCGAGCTGATTCGGACGCATAAGCCGGATGTGGTTTTTCTGGACGTGCGGATGCCGGGGCTGGATGGCTTTGCGGTGCTGAAGAAGGTGCTGGCGCTGGATCGCAAGGCGCGGCTGCCGCATGTGGTGTTCGCTACGGCGTTCGACCAGTATGCGGTGAAGGCGTTCGAGGTGAACGCGGTGGATTACCTGCTGAAGCCGTTCGACAGCAAGAGGGTTGTGAAGACGCTCGAAAAGGTGCGGGCGCGGGCGCAGATGGAGGGCGGCGCGGGCAGCGGAGTGGAGGCTGCGAACGGTGATGCGGCCGTGCTGCACGAACCTGTGACTCAGGAGCCGAAGGACGAAGGCCAGGGCGCGGCGGCGGCGGCAGCGCGGAAAAATCAGGGACGCAGCGGTGTATCGCCGGGAAGGTTGTGGGATGCGGCGGAGGCGAAGCTGGATGCGCTGCTGCGGATGGTGGAGGAGCAGGCGGCGGCGCTGAGTGCGCGCGCGGCCAACTCGCTGGGGCCGGCGGACGATGCGGCCGGGAGTGCGAGCAGCGCGGAGGCGAGGCGTTCGGGCAAGGCGGTGGTGCGAGCGCAGGGACGGCTGCTGCTGGTGGACCAGCGGGATATCTGCTTTGCCTCGATTGACGAGGGACGGATAACGGTGGTGACGAAGGCGCTGGAGGGCGACTCGAATGTGCGCACACTGGAGGAGCTGATGGACCACCTGAACCCGGCGCAGTTCTGGCGCGCGCACCGTTCGTTCGTGGTGAACATTGAGCATATTCGCGAGGTGGTGCCGTGGTTCAAGTCGAGCTATCAGCTGCGGATGGACGATCGCAAGAGCACGGAGATTCCGGTGAGCCGATCGCAGACCAAGCGGCTGCGCGAGTTATTCAACCTCTGACGGGTGTCCACATATAGACCGTCGCAATCTTTGTCATTTCGACCGGAGCAGGACGGTTTTTGTCCTGCACAGTGGAGAAACTCGCAGGTTTGAGGTTGCATAAGCAACCTGCAGGTCTCTCCACTCCCCCTTCGACTCGCTCTGCTCGCTCAGGGTCCGGTCGAGATGACAGAGTTTGCAGAAAATCGAAGGTTTTTCACAAGGCTATATGGGGATATCCCCTAGAGTTGCGAGTTTGTGAGATTGTGAGGCTTCGAGGCGATGCAGGAGGCGAGCGAGCGCGAGGTTCGCGTGATCCGGATCGTGGTGCGGACGTTTCTCGGCGTGATGGTTGCGGCGCTGCTCGTGTATCCGGCGGACTGGGCGGTGTGGAGAGTGCGAGTGCTGTTCGGCGGCGGGATGGGGACCGTGCAGGTGAGCCGGTTTACGGTGGCGGAGCTGAAGGGCAATAAAGAGGACTACTACCCGGATGGAACGGACACGGTGGCGTGCAGCCGATCGCTGTTTCCGCAGACGGGCGCGGGCGCCTGCTGGTGGAGGAGGCGGCATCCTGAGGTGATTGAGCGGTATTGAGAGGGGCAGAGCGATCTCACGGTGGCGGAGGCACATCGGTCAGATATGCAGGTCTCTCCACTGCGCGGGACGATGAAACTGTCCCGCTTCGGTCGAGATGACAGAGCTATAGCCAGAGAACGCGGCTAGCGGGTGGCGTAGCCGTGGCGGTTGAAGTTGAAGCGGTAGCGGAGGGCGAGGGTGAGGGGCTTGGCCCAGATGGAGCCGGAGGCGGTGGCGGGAGTGTCCCAGTGCTGGAACTGGGCGTCGGCGAGCACGGAGAAGTGGTCGGTGAGACGGAAGTCGAGGCCCAGGCCGGGCGAGATGACGCTGGAAGTGCTGGCGACGTAGAGGAAGTCGCCGGAGAGGCTGGGGTAGCCGCCGTTCTGGTAGTTGATCTGGCCGCGACCGAGGAGGATGTCGGCGGAGAGGTTGAGGCGGGGGCTCAGACGGGCAAGGGGGCGTTCGACGCGGAGGCCGGCGAGGGCGCTCTTCTGGGCGTCGACCTGACCGCCGTCGATGGGATAGGTGCCGCGGCCCTCAAGGAAGGGACGGAAGCCGAAGAAGGGGCGGAAGCCGAGGTCGACGCCGGCGGTGATGCCGAGGTTTCTGCCGCCGCTGAGGCCGGTGTAGGTTCCGGTGAGGCCGCCGAAGGCGGAGAGCTCAAGCGGACGGCTGGCGGTGGGTGTCGCCTGCGCGCCGGCGGCGGCCGCAGACAGGCTGAGGGCGAGGGCGAAGGCGAAGGTGGTGGCAAGGCTTCTGAGGCGCAATCCGTCTCCTTGATGGCGTACTCAGGATATGACGGTTGCGGCCTGGGGATGGCGTGAAAATGCGTTTCCCTGGCACGAAGTGAGACCCACCCATGACGACGATGAGACTGTCGTCATGAATGGGGCACCCGGCGTCAGGAGGCGCGTTTGAGCAGGGGTTCGTGGGTTTCGTGTTCGACGACGTCGGCGCGGGTGAGGCCGAGGAGTTCGTCGAAGAGAGAGTGGTAGTAGACCATGGCCTGGCGGAGATCCTCGGTGGTGGCGTTGCCGTTGCCGTGACGGACGACGATGTCGCGGGCGGAGCGGTAGCTCTGAACGACGGCGGGGTGGTCGACGGAGATGTCGTCGGCGCGCTGCTCGAACTCGCCCATGGGGTAGCCGCGGGCGGTCATGACGCGGGTGACGAGGCGATCGGCCTCGCTGACGGCCATGGAAGGATCGTCGACGAAGCGGCGCTGGACGGCGGACCATTCGGTGACGAAGGCATTGCGCTCGGAGGCGGGAAGGTCGCGGATGGAGAGCTTGTGGACCCGGGCTTCGCGGTCGGCAAGCTCAGCCTCGGCGCGGCTGGCATTGCCGTGCTTCTGGAGAGCGCGATCGTATTCTGATCCGAACTGGTTACGAAGATGCGTGGTGCGCTGCTTGCGACGGCCGACGATGATGGCCACCACGAGAAGCACGGCCAGGATGACGATGATAGCGATGAGCACAGGGTAGTTCATCGAGCTGGGTCCCTCCGCTTAGTTCGATGCGGATGACGACAGAAGATGTGGTCTCGCGCAGCGAAATGTCTTGGAGAGTGAGGGCGGGTGTGAGGGCGGAGAGGCGTAAGTTACGGAAAGCTTAGAACACCTGGCGAAGGGTGAGTTGGACGAAGGGCGGCTGGCGGGGCCGCTCGGCGGACATCTGCAGGTCCGGGTCAGAGGTGTGGGCCCGGCGCCCTCCGCGCGAGGCGGAGGGCTGGAAGGGCCAGGAGGTTCAGAGGTTGGCGCCTCGGTTTCCGCTGATTAGTCGAATGATGAGAGTGAGGACCACGGCGCCGATGATGGCGATGATGATGCTCACGATGAGACCGTGCTGGCCAACACCGCCGAGTCCAAGGTGCTGGGAGATGAAACCGCCGATGAGCGCGCCGATGATGCCGACGACGAGATCCATCAGCACGCCGAATCCTGACCCCTTCATCAACTTACCGGTAAGCCAGCCTGCGATGAGCCCGATGATGATCCACGCGATGATTCCGTGCCCCATAGAGAAACCTCCGGCTAAGATTTGGTACGGGCCGAAGGGTATCAGAAGCGGAGATGAAGTGGCCGGATTAATTTTTCGAGCGGGAAGCAGATCCTTCGCTGCGCTCAGGATGACAGCCAAAGCAAGAGCAAAGGCAACGGAAATACATGGATGGGTATACTTGTAGAAGTATGCGCCGGTTCGCCAGCCTCGTTGCTATTCTGCTGCTGCTCTCAACGACGGCGCCGGTGCTGGCCTGCATGACGGGCGGAGGGATGAACGCGCGAGAGAGTGCGTGCTGCCGTTCCATGCACGGCCACTGCGGCACGATGGCGAAGTCGGGATGCTGCCGGACAGAGTTCAGAGTGCAGCAGCATCCGCAGATAACGGTTCGTCCTCCCTGCCTCGACCTTCACAACGCCGCCATCGACTGGCGGACGCCGGCCTTTGTGGCTGTGCAGAGAGTTCCTCCGTTTCTGCTAAAGGCTCCTGACGAATATTCGCCGCCGGGACTGCTGACCGCAACCCTTACCGTCCTGAGAATCTGATTGGCTCCTGGCACCAATGACCTGCGCACTGACGTGTGCCTGCGCCTCATTTGGTCAAGACGAAGGAGCTTTATGAAATCATTTTTAATTCTGGCATGTGCGTTGGCGCTGCCAGCGGTTGCCGTTGCCTCGGACCACGGCCCGGTCTTCAGCTATGCGACGCCGGTGAACTCACAGGGCGAGTTCAGCTTTGATACCGGGCTCTTCGGCAGAAACGGATCTCAAGGGACACAGCTTTCCACGGGCTCCGGCTTCGGCTATGGCGTTACTCCACAGATCACCGTCAATTTCTTTGTGCCCGCGACCTTTGGCAGCGGCTCGCTGCCGGAGAGCCGCATCTTTCCTGGAGGCGAATGGTCGGCGGGAGCGTCGTGGCGCTTTCTGCACTCGGTGAAGAGCGTGGGCCAACGGATCGAATCGACGGCCTCACTGGGCGTTGTGGTTCCGGGGCCGCAAGAGGACTCGGGGATTCTCGGGAGTCTCCACCGGGCACCGGGCGTCACGGGAAGTTTGGCCAGCGGCCTCGCCTCGCGCAGCCAATATGCGTGGGTGGGCGCGGGCTATTCTCATTTCGCCGAAGCCTCGCACGACCGGCGGCCCGATACTTTCTCGTGGAGCGCGGTGTATGGCTATCGTCCCGCACGGCTTCGACGCGGCGTGGACAAGTGGGACTACCGGGGATTTGCCGAACTGACGGGAGAACACACGGGCAAGGTGCGAAGCGGAGGAGTGGACGTTCCGGGCAGCAGCTCCACGAGCCTGTGGCTGGGGCCGTCGGTTCTCGCCATCTTCAAGGATGTCGCTATCGCCGGCGGTGTGCAGGGACCGCTCTTCCGCGATGCCTCGGATTCGATCTACGGACGAGAGCGCATTCGCTTCGCTATCAACTTCAGCTATCTCAAATACTCCGCGCATGCGAGCTCGCATTAACGCACGCCAGCAGCTATTGAAAGGACGACTATGAAAAAGATATTTGCAATCGCCATCCTCGCGCTCTTCTCTCTCGCCGCGCAGGCGGAATATGAGCAGATCAACCTGACCGTCTTCGGCATGGATTGTGCTCCGTGCGCGCACGCCATTCATGTTTCGATGAAAGGGATTCAGGGCGTCAATACGGTGGACGTAGACCTGAATACAGGGCTGGTCGCGGTGAAATTGAACCCTGGCAACAGCGCCACCATGCATCAGTTCAACCAGGCTGTCGAAAAGAACGGCTTCACCCACAAAGATGCCGTCATCGTCGCTCGCGGCAAAGTGACAGGAACAGCGAGCGCGCCATTCTTTGAGGTCGCTGGGACCCAGGACCGCTTTGCTCTGGTGCCTGCGAAGGCCGGTGTGGACGTTGCTGCTCTGCTCGGAAAGACGGTCACGATCCAGGGCGTTCTTCCCCAGGCGGGGAAAGGGAAGATGTCTGCCACCTTGCGCTACAGCAGCATCACGGAGGCGCCATGACTTCGATGGAGCCAATGACGATTCCCGAACGCAAGAGCCTTGAACGAAGGGCTCCGGAACGCAAGGCCAGGCGAGCGGCCCTGCTCAACTATTTTTCGCTGTTCAGCTCGTTCAGTACGCTGATCTGCTGTGCTCTTCCGTCGATCCTGGTTTTGCTGGGAATGGGAACGGCGGTGGCGTCGCTGCTTTCAGCAGCTCCGTGGCTGGTCGGCTTCTCGCGGCATAAGATATGGACCTTCAGCCTTGCGGGCGCGCTCATTGCCGCGAGCTTCGTCATTACCTATGTCGTTGCGCCTCGGTTGCAAGCTGGAGAAACCTGTGAGGCAGACGATCCCTCGACATGCGGCGAGGTGAGCAGGCTGAGCCGCATCGTCCTGTGGGGGTCGGCTATGATCTGGAGCGGCGGATTTTTCGTCGCCTATCTGCTTGGGCCCATTCTGGAGCGGATGGACCATTGAACGATCATTGAAAGATCCCTAAAAAGATCGCTGCAAAAACAGAACCGCGCGCCCGCATTCGATGAATGCGGACGCGCGGTTAGGATCTGGTTGCCGAACTAGTCTAACTAGTCTTTGACGGACTTGACGGTGAGGGTGCCGCTGGCGAGGGTGCCGTCGACGGTGACCTTCTGTCCGGCGTAGGCCGTCAGCTTGTCGGGATTGGAGACGGGATAGACTTTGCTGCCGACGATCAGGACCGCCGGCGAGCCCATCTTGATGCACTTCTTGGCGCACTCTGCGTGAGAGGGGGCCGAAGCCTTGACGGGGTTCTTGGCGCACATGGCATCGGAGACGACGCCGGTGAAGGACTGGCCGAGTGCAGCGGCCGTGGCAAAGGAAAGAGCGAGAGCGGTAACAAGAGAGAGTCTTTTCACGTACAACCTCCAGGGTGTAGCAACCGGCAGAGGAATTATAGACCCTGCGGAGGATGCAAGCGGCTGGCCACCGTGCAAACTCCGCAGTGCGAATTCACGAGATTTTCTATTCTCCGCCTGGGAAGCGGAGTTCGGACGGGCGAAGGCTATTTATGTCCAGAGGTTTGCCCACCCAGATTTGCGGGGGTTCATGGGGTGGGCACCCGTCACGGGATCGCGGAACAGGATTGCGGGGGCTTACGTCGCCGGGCTCTCTGTCAGCTTGACAGTCAACGGGATTGAGACGAGCATGGCAGACCCCGGGCCACCACACTTTTAATAAATTTTGTAAAGGCGGATCAAGATGAAGCGTTTTTGTATGAGCGTTTGCGCTCTGACGTGTTTTGCTGCTTTAGCTCTCCCCTGCATGGCGCAGGCCAACCCGTGGAACGGATCGTGGAAGATCGACCCGGCTACGGTGAAGTATGACGGACCCACTTTTTCCGTGGCAACCGATGCGCACGGCTTCACGGTGACGCGCGACGGCAAGGCCAGTCCGAAGATGGTTTGCGACGGACAGCCGCAGAAGGAAGAGGACGGCGCGACGACCACGTGCGTCCAGTCTCACGCAGGCTATGTGATCGATGCGACCCGGAAGGGCGAGACGAGCCGGATGACGCTCTCGGTCGCGGGCAAGACGCTGACGCGGAAGGTTGAGGTCTCGCCGGCGGGGGGCAGCCCGTTCACGATCACGCAGACCTCGAAGCGGGTGTCGGGCGGACCGGGCTTTGCGGGTGTGTGGAAGACCACGCATTTCGACGAGTCGCAGGACACGGGGATTCTCACGATCGAGGTTACCGGCGACAGCGTGGCCCTAAAGGAGACGGACAACGATAAGCCGATTGTCTGCAAGCTGGATGGGACGCCGTCGAAGTTCGGCGAGGGGCGCACCATCTCGGTGAAGGAGGATGGATCGCATACGCTGAAGGTGACGTATCGCGGCGACGATGGGAAGCTGCAGCGGGAGAACACGTTCGTGCTGAGCCCGAATGGAAAGACGGTTAAGGAGACCGATGTTACGCCGGCGCCATCGTCGTCGACGATGTCCATGCTGTTTCACAAATCGTAGTTGCGCGGAGGAGGCTGGGTGGGGGCCTCCTCTGTTCCCTTCTTTCGTCGTTGCGGCTTCAGGGTGACCGGCGTTCGCCCCCTCCCGCCTGTTTTTGCGCAAATTCCTGGGGGGGGGATCGCCTTCAAGGGAATGCCTTGACAGATGGGTGCAGGGACATTAGGGTTGGGCGTCCCTCCAAAAGGCCCTAATTAAAAATTCAAAAAGGAGATTTAAGGATATGCGTATTCCTGTGGTGTTATTGGGCCTGTTGGTTGCCGGTTGCGTCCCTGTTTTGGTGGCTCAGGACGCTGCGAAGGTTGACTCGGCGCATTACAAAGTCATCAGCGAGAACAGTCAGGTTCGGGTGCTCCGTGTGCATTACGGGCCTCATGAGAAGTCGGTGATGCACAGCCATCCGGACAGCGTGGTGGTTTACCTGACTGCCGGGAAAACCGAGTTCCACTATCCGGGTGGAAAGACGGAGATCGTAAATGGGAAAGCGGGTAACGCAGTGTTCACGCCGCACACGGTTCATCAGCCGGAGAACCTGAGCGATCATCCGATGGATGCGATTGTGATCGAACTGAAGAAGTAAGGCGGTGCAAAGACGATAATCTCCGGGAGCGATGCTCCCGGGGGTTTGTTGTCTTCAGGCTCTACTGTTGAGCGACCCGCCCGGTGCTGTCAGAAGTTGCGGAAGCGGCGGCCGCTGAGGAGGCGCAGGATCAAGGTGAGGATGATGGCGCCGATGACCGCGACGAAGACTGTGTAGAGGAAGCCGCCGGAGCCGGCATAGCCGAGCGTGACCATGATGAGGCCGCCGACGATGGCTCCGATGATGCCGACGATGATGTCGACGATGGGGCCGAAGCCGGCGCCGCGCATGATCCGGCCAGTGAGATAGCCGGCGATGAGACCGATGAGGATCCAGATGAGGAGCGAGTGCGTGCCTTCGGTGGACTGGATGTAGCGGCTGATGTCGACATGATGAAGGTGGTGCGATTCCACGGCGGTCTCCCTGTGAGGTTTGTTCTCGACAGCAGTTCAGAGAGGCGGAGATGCGGTGCGGGTTGCGCGCGTCCGCGATGTTTTTGGGCGAGAGGTCTGTTGCCGCTCAGGCGCAACAGCGCGCATGAATAGGACATCGGCTACCCCTACCCCCTCCCCCCTGTTTTTGTTCAAAGTCTTCATTCCAGGATGGTTAGGGTTGGACCTCATAGTGCAAAGTCTTGAAAGCAAAGGGGGCGGCCTCGTACAGGGGCTGCACTCTTAAATGGAGTGTTTTTCCTGATGGGGAAGCCGAGGTTTTCGAGGACTTTTACCGCGCCGGTCTTGCCGCTTCCCACTACCTGGAGATCTTCTCGATGACCAGTGCGTGGGAAGCTTTGCGGACATACTCTTTGCCGGTGACCGTTACGTGTTCGCCGGCAAACGGCATCAATCTGGGGTTTTGCGACGAGGAGGGCGTTTTACTGTCGATGGGGAGGAAGATGGCGCCATCGTCGCGAAGGATGACGAGTGTAGAACCGTTCTTTGCGCATGCCCTGGCACAGGCTACGCCGATGGGTTTGTCGAGACCCTTGGTGTAGGCGCATGACGAATCAATGACCCAACCGGAGACCTTGATGTTGGCGCCGCCATCCGCCGCGAAGGCGAGGCAGGCTGCTCCGATGAAGATCGATGCCGAAAACGCGCGCAATACGATGTCACGGGTCACGCGGTCCCATGCCACTTTGATCATGGTTCACCTTGCGGTGATTGTAGCGCGGATGAATTGGGCGGGCCTTTAGGCGTGGGGCGAGAGCCTATCCGCTCATCGCGATAGAATCGCGATGGGTACCCAAATGTGAGGCCTATGAGGGGTCACCCGCCGGGTGGGCCAACCCGCCATGGAGGTTGTAGAAGAACGGTCGCCAAGCCTCCTGCCTGCTTCACATATAAGCAATATGCACGGCAGTATCAGAGTAGTACCCAATAGCGAATTTTGGGACTCCACAGCCAAACGGGTTACAGTCTATAAAGGTTGCGCAAGCGCGCTTGAGCGCGGCGATCGTCCGGAGGGGATATGGCAGACCGCAAGCAATTTCTGAATGTCGGGGATGCGGACGTCGAACTGGTGCGTCTTTTGGAGAAGACGCGTGATGTGATCGTCAGCGATGAGCAACTGCGCCAGCAGCGCATCAGTTTTGCTTTCGGCAATTCGCCATTTTCGCAGGATATCCAGCGGGATAGTGTGGTGCGCGCTTCCGAGAGCATGCGCCTGCGCGCATAGCTCGCATGTCCGTCCGTAAAGCAGATAACCCGACTTTGTTTGAGAGCGTGCAGGAAAAGAACCTGCTCCGTCAGTACGATCTGCTGCTGAATTGCATCGAGATCGGACTTGAGAAGGGTATCGAAGCGTTCGATAAATACACGCTTTGGTCGCTCAATGCGGCCGCAGTTGCCAACATCGCGCAGTTTGGCGGGCGATATAGGCAAGAACCGATATACGTTGGCAATCACATACCTCCACACTTCAAAGATGTATCTGAGCAGATGGATCGGTTCTTCTCCGTGATCCATGAGAATTGGACGGTGATGGACCATCCAACGCTCCTCCCTGCCTATGCGTTGTGGCGGATGAATTGGATCCATCCTTTTGTCGAGGGCAATGGCCGCACTGCACGGGCGGCTTGCTATTACCTGCTTTGCATGAGACAGGGACGTATTCTGCCTGGAAACAAGATTGTTCCCGAGCGTATCCGGCAGAATCGGCAGCCGTATTATGAAGCGTTGCGGGCTGCTGATCAGGCTTGGGAAAGCGGCCATTTTGATGTGAGTCAACTGGCTGCCTATCTCAGCGATCTCTTGAAAGCACAACTGACGGACATGCCTTAATCTCGCCAGTTCCCCGCTCACCCACCCTGCGTGTATCACCATTAGCATTAGCTTTTCTTGTGACAGCAGATGCCTGAAAGTGCGGTCTAGTGCTTCGACGAATAGAATCGGGTGCGATGCTACAGAAGCCAAGGTCGGGTTCCTTGACTCGCGATCGCGAGATACGTTCTGTGTTGATCTCCAAACTCCAGGCGAAATACCCGTCTGCCGAGGAGGACTTGATCTTGGAGGAGTTCGGTTGCAACACGGCGCGGATTGACGTCGCAGTCGTAAATGGGGCACTCCACGGCTTTGAGATTAAGAGCGACTGCGACTCCATTTCGCGCCTCGATAACCAGCTAATGGCTTATGAAGGGGTATTCGATTACATAACGCTCGTGGCGGGACGCAAGCTCTTTGACACTGTCAAAGCAATGGTGCCGGAGACGTGTGGGCTGATTCTCGCTGACAAGAGGAAGGGCGAAGTGGTCTTACGGGAAAAGCGCAAAGCTCGGAAAAATCCGGCACAGAGAAACTACGATCTTGCTCGGATGATGTGGAGAGATGAAGCGCTTGCCTGTCTCCGAGTGCGGGGCCACCGTGCGGCCACTAGTCGTCACTCTGCAGAGCAGATATGGCGCGCCACTGCTACATCGCTAGAGATCGCTGCGCTAGCCGACGAAGTAAGGCTAGCGATCAAACGGCGGGGAGGTTCTGGATTTGCGAAGCGGTCAGAACGAGGTGGTGATTTGTGCACCACTGGATCCATTGCTCTGCTTGACCATTATTCGGAGAACCTGGCATGGCTGCTCTCAATGCAATCTGGCTATCGCCCTCACTAAATGTCGCTCCAGAAAACTGAGATAAAGTAATCAGACTCGCGCAAATTGCCTTCATATGGCCGTCGATCTTTTGCCCTTTTCTTACAAGAATCTGATTCTGAGTTGTATAGCGAAGATTCGGTGCTGGTGTGTTCGGAACAAATGCGGGCTCGCCGCCGCATCTCACTCCGTAGTCCCCATAGCTAGCCGGACGCAAATGCGCTTGACTCCTCGCCGCGCGAACATCGTTCCAGCCGAGCCAGTCGCTACGTTCTACCGTTAGCCATTGGCCTGTCGCCCAATTTGTTATCGCAGGCGGAAAGCAGCCTGCCGCTAACGTGAGTGTCCTCTAGTCGTTTATATTCGGCAGCATTCCCAAATTCACACCGCCGAGTTGTGCAACCACGACCCTCTCGGTTCGGTGTGCCAAATCGATTAGAATATCGATTTGATCGCGGGTTATGCCCAGCACCTGCGGAATCGCATTTAGATAGCCCGCCAGCAGTGTCGGGTTTGCAAAATCTTCCAGCCTAAGGCGCACAAGTACGCCACGACCGTCTTGGGCCGCAGCTGCTTCAATCTCCGCCTGATAGCCCGGCGCAAATCGGATCGCTGTCACGGGCACGAAGCTCAGCTGAAGCTGCCGAGCTGCTTCAAAGATCGTTTTCGCGCTGGCGGAAGAGGGAATGCCACCTAGGGGCACGTAGCTTGTGTCCAAAAAGAACGGCAGTTTACCCCAGTCGTCTCGCAAAGTAGTCAAGAGGCGTGTTGCGTGATCGAGAAGAGATTTAGGTGCGGGGGTGGGCTTTGCGGGCTTTCCGGGAGTTTGCTTGGGAGCCTTTGGCGTTCCGGGGGGGGCACATCTCGAATAGCGGTGTTACTGAGGCCTTCTGCTGAGGCGAGAGGTGATTCAAAGCCCACAGTTCGCCTCGCTTGAGCTTTGCGATGAAAACATGGTGTTCGGACTTGAAACTGAGCCCCGCATGAGCTACTGGGATGAGAGCGCGCTCAGCTCTCTCGGCCTTCTGACTCCGTTTCACGACTTTTTCTTTGCTGGACCTTTCTTCTCTCTTCGCCAACCTTTCACCTCATTATGGTTAGCTTCTGACGCTTACGTGCGCAAGTCAAGCACTATCTAAAAGACTTACTACTCTACAGTGACACTCTTCGCTAAATTTCTTGGCTGGTCGACGTCGCAGCCGCGGCGGACGGCTATGTGGTAGGCGAGGAGTTGGAGGGGGACGACTTCGAGGATCGGGAGTAAGAGCTCGGGGGCGGCTGGGATTTCGAGGACGTGGGCAATCTGTGTCCCATTTCCGCTCTTTTTCAATAGGTGGATGTGCTTGTCGCCTTCGATGGCAATGGCGATCACGCGGCCGCCGCGGGCGGTGACTTCCTGGATGTTCGAGAGCGTCTTTTCGTACTTGAGGACCGAGCTGGGGTCGGCGGGGTCTTTGGTCGCGATGACCACGACGGGAAGGGTTTCGTCGATGAGCGCGTTAGGGCCGTGCTTCATCTCGCCGGCGGGGTAGCCTTCGGCGTGGATGTAGGAGATCTCCTTGAGCTTGAGCGCGCCTTCGAGAGCGATGGGGTAGTGGATGCCGCGGCCGAGGAAGAGGAAGTCGCGGGAGGTGGAGAACTCTTTGGCGAGCGAGGCGCAGAGGTCGTCGACGGAGCGGAGGACGGATTCGAGCTTGGAGGGCAGGAGCGAGAGTTCGGTGGCGAAGGCGAGGGATTGGGCGTCGGTGATGGTGCCGCGGACTTGTGCCAAGTGCAGGGCGAGAGTGAAGAGCGCGGTGAGCTGGGCGGTGAAGGCTTTGGTGCTGGCGACGCCGATCTCGGGGCCGGCGTTGGTGGTGATGGTGCCAGCCGCGAGGCGGGTGACGGCCGAGCCGACGACGTTGCAGATGGCGAGGGTCTTCGAGCCCTTGGAGATGAGCTCGTGCTGGGCGGCGATGGTGTCGGCGGTTTCGCCGGACTGGGTGATGAGCAGGCCGAGGGTGGTGGGGTTGGGGATGGGGTCGCGGTAGCGGTACTCGCTGGCGTAGTCGACGTCGACGGGGAGGCGGGCGAGGCGTTCGATCATGAACTTGCCGGCGAGGCCGGCGTGCCAACTGGTTCCACAGGCGGCGATGGTGATGCTGGTGGCGGCTTTGAACTCGGCGGGCGTGATCTTCATGTCGGGGAGGAAGACCTGGCCGGTGTCGAAGGAGATGCGGCCGAGGGTGGTGTCGCGGACGGCGCGCGGCTGCTCGTTGATTTCTTTGAGCATGAAGTGCTTATAGCCGGCCTTTTCGGCCTGGATGGGGTCCCAGGTGATGCGCTGCGGATGGATGGTTTTGGGCGCGCCGTCGAAGTCGGTGAGGACGACGCCGGAGGTGGTGAGGGTGGCGACTTCGTGGTCGTTGAGGAAGTAGATGGTGCGGGTGTGGTGGAGAATGCCGGGAACGTCGGAGGCGAGGAAGAACTCGCCGTCGCCGAGGCCGAGGACGATGGGAGGGCCGAAGCGGGCGGCCACCATCTTGTCGGGCTCGGCTGCGGAGAGGACGCCGATGGCGAAGGCGCCGGTGAGACGGCGGGCGGCGCGGCGGACTGCCTCTTCCAGAGGCAGTGAGGGATTAGGGATTAGGGGATAGGGATTAGGGGTTTCGAGGACGGTTTGGGACTCGTTGGAGTCGGCAGCGTCGGTGGTCGTACGACCTGCGGGTCTCTCCACTTCGCTGCGCTTCGGTCGAGATGACAGTGTTGAGGTGGGATTGGGGCTGGCTTGCTCCAGCTCGGCTTTTTCGAGTTCGTCCTGGATGATGTGGGCGATGATTTCGGTGTCGGTTTCGCTGGCGAAGGTGTGGCCCTTGGCGATGAGCTCGTGCTTGAGGGTGAGATAGTTTTCGACGATGCCGTTGTGCACGACGACCAGCGTGCCCGTGCCGTCGCGATGAGGGTGGGCGTTTTCTTCGGTGGGGCGGCCGTGCGTGGCCCAGCGGGTATGGCCGATGCCGTACGTCCCGTGGACGGGGTCGCGCTCGAGGATTTCGCCAAGGTTGCGGAGCTTGCCGGGGGCGCGGCGGAGTTGAAGGCCTTCGGGGCCGCCGGCGACGGCGATGCCGGCTGAGTCGTAGCCGCGGTATTCGAGGCGCGCGAGGCCCTCCATGATGACAGGGACGCAGGCTTTAGGACCGATGTATCCGACGATTCCACACATATCTATGGATGAGTGTAGCTGGCGGCGTGCTGAGGAAAGGTGACGGTGGTGCGGCGGCGGCTGCGCGGAGGTAATGGGGGGAGCGGAATAGGGCGACCGATGGGGGGAGCGATACTAAGCGGCAAAGGAGAGCGAGCTACCTGTTTGACAGGTCTGGTTCAATAGAGCCATAATCGCGCTCGACAGGTCTCATTGGGTCTTAGCGCGATCAGGGCGGCGGGATTCGTCCAGAAGACCCTCTGAGAGCTGGAATAGGAACTAGCGGTGACCACGATTCTGCCGGGGATCGCGCCGAAGGGCGGGAATACGGACGGGACGGGTTGAGAGCAAGCAAACCAAGATCGATGTTTGGGACTTCTACCAGGGAGCAGTGACATGCAGATGGGTCAATGGGTGAGGCGGTCGGGGATGATCCTCGGCAGTGTTTTGTTGTGTCTTACAGGATTGGTGCAGGCGCAGGAGTTTCGCGGAACGATAAGCGGAGCGGTGACGGATCCGAGCGGGGCGGCGGTGCCGGGCGCGCAGGTGGTGGTGCGCGAGGTGCACACGGGAACGGTGAGCCGGACGAAGAGCGATGCGGCCGGACAGTATGTGGTGCCGTTTCTGCTGCCGGGCGATTACTCGATTACGGCCACGGCGCCGGGCTTTCAAACAACGACGCGAAATGGCGTGACGCTGCAATCGCAGGAGCACCCGATCGTGGACGTGAAAATGGCGGTGGGCAACACCAGCGAAACGGTGGAGGTGACGGCGAATGCGCCGCTGCTGGACCAGGCGAACGCTTCGGTCGGGCAGGTGATCTCGACGGAATCGGTGGCGGATTTGCCGTTGAATGGGCGGACGCCGACAACGTTGGCAGAGCTGTCGGTGGGCGTGATTACGACGGCGGCGCCGCAACTGGTGCATCCGTTCGATAACAACGCGGGCAACTCGTGGTCGATGGGCGGAACGCCGAACCAGGTGAGCGAGGTGCTGCTGGATGGGTCGCCGGACCTGACGCTGCTGGGGGCGCTGGCATATGCGCCGACGGAAGATTCGGTGCAGGAGGTGTCGGTGCGGCCGTTCGATACGGACGCGAGCTTCGGGCACACGATCGGCGGCGTGATCAACCAGGTGACCAAGAGCGGAACGAACCGGCTGCACGGATCGGTTTATGAGTTCTCGCAGATCTCGAACCTGGATGCGAATACGTACTTCAACAAGCGGGCGAACCCGGTGCCGAAGCTGCCGGTGACGCACTACAACCAGTACGGCATGAGCGTGGGCGGGCCGATCTGGATTCCGAAGGTCGTCAACGGGAAGGACAAGCTGTTCTTCTTCTTCGCGTTCGAAGGGCTGAAGGATTCGCAGCCGGCTACGACGACGCTGACGGTGCCGACGGCGGCGGAGCTGGCGGGCGACTTCTCGCAGACGCTGGCGGCGGGATGCCCGACGGGCCTGGCGAACGATCCGACGACGGCGGCAGCGCTATGCAATCCGGACCCGGCGATCAAACAGAACACGGAGTATGCCGATCCGAACCAGCTGTACAACCCGTTCACGGCGACGCTGGTGAGCAACAGCGTGGTGCGGCAGCCGATTCTGAACAACCAGCTGAGCACGCTGGCGCACCCGACGGACCTGGTGGCGGGGGCTTATCTGAAACTGTTCCCCGCACCGAACAACACGGCTGGGGGGCCGGACGGATCGGACAACTACATCAGCAACGCGCCCAGCATCGACACGTATAACAACGAGTTCGGGCGGCTGGATTACAACCTGAGCTCGCGGGACCATGTGTTTTTCGACATGCGGCACAACATTCGCGCGCAGACGAAGAATGACTACTTCGGCAACGGGATTACGGGGACGGTGCTGGACCGCGAGAACTTTGGCGCGACGCTGGACAACGTGTTCACGCTGAACTCGACGACGATCTTCGATACGCGGCTGAACTGGACGTCGTTCAACGAGGTGCATGGGACGCCGGGCTCGAAGTACACGCCGACGTCGCTGGGCTTCCCGAGCGGGATAGGAGCGGCGAGCCTGCTGCCGCAGCTTCCGTTCATCAACTTCGGAACGGGCGGCAGCTGCGGAAGCCACACGAGCTACCAGTGCCTGGGCGACACGGGATCGGCGCTGGATCCGACGACAAGTTACCAGGCGTTTGCGGACATGGTGAAGGTGCTGGGGCGGCATACGCTGAAGATCGGCTTTGACGGGCGGCAGTACCGGCTGAGCGTGCAGAATTATGGAGCGTCGGCGGGAACGTATACGTTCAACTCTTCCTTCATGAACGCGGGCAGCGGCGGCAACAGCAACATCTTCGGAGGCGATCTCGCGGCGTTCGAGTACGGCCTGGCGAGCTCGGGGTCGTTCGATCTGGCGGCGCGGTCGGACTATCACCAGTATTATGTGGGGACGTTTGTGCAGGACGACTGGCGAGTGAACGATCGCTTCACGGTGAACCTGGGACTGCGCTTCGATATCGACACGCCGTTTGAAGAGAAGGCGGGGCGGACGGTAAACGGGTTCAATCCAACGGCGGTGAATGCTGCGTCGGCAGCGGCGGCGGCGGCGTTCAAGCCGACGACGGTCAGCTCGGGCGGGGTGACGGCGACGGTGAGCAGCCTGAACACGCTGGGCGGGCTGACGTTCCCGAGCGCCCACAATGGAGCCGTATTCAAGACCAATAGCGGCTTCTTCAGCCCGCGTATCGGGTTCTCGTTCAGTCCGACGGACAAGTGGGTATTCCGCGGCGGCTTCGGGATTTTTGTGCAGCCGGAGACGCTGTCAAACCTGGCGGCGACGGGAACGTACTCGTCGTCGGCGATCTCGAACTCAGAGGGATTCAGCCAGACGACGACGTACCTGGCGACGACGGACAACTTTGTAACGCCGGCGAATACGCTGAGCAATCCGTTCCCGAATGGGTTTGTGCAACCAGCGGGATCGTCGGCGGGAGCAAGCACATTCCTGGGCACGTCGATCAGCTTCCTGGCGCCGGTGCAGCATGATCCGTATTCGGAGCGGTGGGATATCGGCGCGCAGCGGTCGCTGACCAACAGCACGATGCTGGAGGTGCTGTATGTGGGCAACCACTCGCTGCACCTGCCGATTTCGGCGCAGAATCTGAACGCGCCGACATTGCAGTATCTGACGACGGCGCCGTTCCGTAACCAGGCGTTGTCGAGCGCCTACGGAACGAGCGTACCGAATCCGTATGCGAAGCTGCTGCCGAATGGCGGCAGCGCGAACAATTCCAAGGTGGCGTTCAGTAACCTGATCTATCCGTACCCGCAGTTTGGAACAGCGGCGGTGACGGAGCAGAACCAGACGATCGGGCAATCGTACTTCAACAGCGCGATCATCCACATTGAGCAGCGCAAGAAGCATGGGCTGACGCTGACGGCCAACTACAGTTTCTCGAAGCTGATCGAGGCGGATACGTTCCTGAACGATCAGGACACGATGCCGACGCGGCGCATCTCGCCGTTCGACCATACGCACCACTTTACGGCAGGGGCAACGTATGAGTTGCCGTTCGGCCGCGGCAAGATGTTCAGCTTCGGCGGCAGCCGGGTGATGGATGAGATCGCGGGCGGATGGGTGATCAACGGCATCTACCAGTTCCAGACGGGAGCGCCGTTCGAGTTCTCGGCGGATATTCCGCTGCAGCCGGGAGTGAATGTGCGGCAGATTGCCAGCAAGAGACGGGACACGTCGCCTGTGGGGTCGGGCACACCGGCGCTGACGACGAACCTGTTTGTAACCGGCAACAATACCTCGTGCCCCAAGGACTCGAATGGGAAGACTACGATCTGCGATCTTTCCGGGCAGACGTTCTTCAACGGGCAGTACACGGACCATTACCGCACGCTGCCGCAGACGCTTTCCTGGGTGCGTACCGATGGCTTCAATAACCTGGATGCATCCATCCTAAAGAATTTCAACTTTACCGAAGGAGCGTATCTGCAGCTGCGGTTTGAGACGTTCAACACGCTGAACCATGCGGTGTTCGCAGCGCCGAATGTGTCGAGTGCGACGTCCAGCAACTTCGGCTACATTACGGGGACCTTCGCCAACAGCCTGCCGCGGCAGGTGCAGCTGGGAGCGAGGATTGTCTTTTGAAGGCAGTCGTTAGTGGTTAGTAGTTAGTGATTCGTAATAGATGGTGAACTTCGCGGGCGTCCTCTGAGGACGTCCGCATTTGTTTTTGTGAGGTTAGAAATTCGCGCGTGTATGGTGGATTTTGTTGGAGATTGTGAGGGGGAGGATGATCGTGCGCGGAATGAGGATGGGGTGGGTTGCGGCGGCCGGCTGTGTGATGGTGATGCTGGCGGGTGTGGCGGGCGCGCAGCGGATGAGCAATGTGAGCCATGTGAGCGATGGCGATGGAGCTTATAAGACCGGGCAGTATCGCAACCTGTTTGCAGAGCGTGGGCATTCGGCGAAGGAGAGCCGGGCGAAGATCGAGGCCGCGTTTCAGCAGCTTTTTCACGGCGACAAGCAGACGCAGGCGGTGTACTTCGAGGCCGGGAGAAATGCGAATGGGCCGCTGGGGTATGTGACCGACTGGGCCAACAATGATGCTCGGACGGAGGGCATGAGCTACGGGATGATAATCGCCGTGGAGCTGAATAAGAGGCATGAGTTTGACGCGATATGGAACTGGGCGCACACGTACATGCTGATTACCGACCCGAAGAATCCGAGCGTGGGGTACTTTGCGTGGTCGATGAATACGGATGGGACGCCGCGGTCGACCGGACCGGCTCCGGATGGTGAGGAGTATTTTGCGATGTCGCTGTACTTTGCGGCGCATCGGTGGGGGAATGGCAAAGGGATCTATGACTATCAGGCGGAGGCGGACAGGATTCTGCGCGGAATGCGGCATCATCCGGTGCTGACGGGAACGCCGCCGTTCCGGATTCATCCGAACGATCCGCCGTTTGTGATGCCGCATCATCCGTGGCCGAGCCCGAATGAGACGGCGCGGGAGAAGGCCGCGGCAGCAGCCGCAGAGGCGGCAAAGGCGCGGGGAGAGGCTCCGCCGAAGCCGCCGGTGTATCCGGACTTCTCGAAGTTTCGTGCGCGTGCGGAGACGATTGGACCGATGGCGGATGAAGAGCACGCGATGATTCTGTTTGTGCCGAATGTCCAGAATCGGACGACCGATCCCTCGTATCATCTGCCGGCGTTTTATGAGCTGTGGGCGCGGTGGGGGCCGGTGGAGGATCGCGCGTTCTGGGAGCGGGCGGCGGAGGTGAGCCGGGGATTTTTTGCGAAGGTGACGGGGCCGGAGACAGCGTTGACTCCGGACCGCGCGAACTTCGATGCGACGCCGGCGAAGGGATGGAATGGGCGGCCGGCGGAGTTTGGGTATGACTCGTGGAGGAGCGTGAGCAACTGGTCGGTGGACTATTCGTGGTGGAGAAAGAGCGCCGATGAGCCGGTGCTGAGTGAGAGGTACCAGAGGTTTTTAGCCGGCCAGGGGGTTGGCGCGTTTGTCGATCAATACACGCTGGACGGGAAGCCGCTGTCGGAGCGGCACTCGCCGGGGATGGTGGCGACGGCGGCCGTGGGCAGCCTGGCGACGGCGAAGAGCGAGACTGCGAATGCGTTTGTCGATGCGTTGTGGAACACACCGGTTCCTTCAGGCGAGCAGCGATATTACGACGGCATGCTCTATCTGATGAGCATGATGCATTGCAGCGGCGAGTTTCGGATTTGGGCGCCGCGGTAGGTCAGGCTCGAGAGCTGTAGAGGAGCATGGCGGTTGCGGGTGCGACGGAGGAGGCTTCGTGGTTGCCCGAGGGCTCGAGCTCTTCGACTGTGGTGGAGGTGAGGGATTTTGCCGTCATGACGTGGCCTACGCTGTAGCCGGGGAGATCGAGCGGCAGAGCATGGGAGCTGTCTTTGTTGATGACGGCGACGATGGTCTGGCCGGTGGGAAGTTTGGCGGCGTAGGCGGTGGCGTCGACGGAGCCGGAGTTGAAAGTGATGGGGAGCATGGTGGCGCCGGCGAAGTTCTGGGCGAAGCGCATGCCGTGCAAGACGGGCTCGGCGACGTAGCGGCCGTTGACGTCGGCGATGGGAGTGTAGAAGGGCTTGGGGTGGGGTTCATTCGGATTGGTGAGGAGATCTTCGCCGGGGAGGTGACCGCCGAGGGAGTTGGCAATCTGCTGCGCACTGCCGCCGTGGAGATTGACGCCGCAGTAGCCGAGCGAGGCGAGGAGCAGGAGATAGTCGGCGGCCCAGAGCGACGCGGCGAAGACGTCCGAGACGCCGGGCTTGCCGCCGCGATAGCAGGTGTTGCCCTCGGACATGCGGTAGGGCACGGGCTCGTGAATGCCGGCGCTGAGACGCGCAGCGGCGGCGGTGATGTCGTGCGCGAGTTTGAGAACATGCGGGTCGGGCTGGAGAAGGCGATCGATGTTGACTTTGGGATTGGAGGGCGGACCGCCGAAGTAGTAGTGGTGGGTGAGCGCGGCGATGTGCGGCGCGGTGTGGGGAGGCATGGCGAGGAGGCGATCGACGACGGCGGCGTACCAGTCGGGATTGCCGGCGGTGTCGGGCAGGCCGAAGCGGGCGCCGGGAACGCGGGCGGCAATGGCGTGGGCCATGGTGGACCACTCGTCGAAGTAGGTGTTGGCGTTCCAGGTTTTCGGATCGCGGAGGTGGGTGCGGAAGAGGTCGGGCTCGTTGCCGATCTGGAAGTAGTCGAGCTTGTGGCCGAGGGTTTTGGCGACGAAGGCGGACTGGTCGGCGGCGCGGCCTGGAGTATTGGTGCCGAGGTTGATGCCGAAGAGACAGGACCAGCCGGTGGCGTCGAGAAAGGCGCGGAGGTTGGTGATGGCTTGCGGGGTGATGGCATAGGCGAGCTTGGCGTTGGGCTCGCCGACGCCGGTGTTGCGGATGTTCATCACAGGCGCGGTGGAGGAGGGCGTGGGCTTCCACCAGCCGACGTCGGAGGTGTTGCCGCCGAGGCGGAGGACGCCGTTCGGGGAGAGAGAGCGGAACTGCTCGATGAGGCCGGTGTTCTGCGCGGAGAAGAAGGATGAGTTGGAGAGCTCCTCGATTTCGTAGCTGAAGCCGACGAAGTTGGAGGGGATGGTGGGGCCGTGCCCACCGGGATGGAGCTGGAGGGTGGATGCGCTTGCGGCTGTGGCCTGCGCGAAGGTGCGGACGGCGGGGACGGCGAGAGCAGAGGCGGCGGCGGTGGAGCGGAGGAAGCGGCGGCGATCCATCTTCTTCATGGGAGAAGGGTAGGTGAAGACAGAGGATTGTTGCAAGTTCGGACTTATTGACCTCGCAGGGGAGGTCGAACCGGTCACAGGCAGCGAACGGCGAGGATGGTCTGATCGTCGAACTGATGGCCGAAGGTGCGAGCGGCAGAGAGAATCTTCCCGGCCAGCTCGGGCAGCGGGTCGCTGTGGTTCTGCGCGATAGCCGCCTGCAGGCGCTCCATCCCAAACTCTTCCCCCTGCTTATTGGCGACCTCGAGGATGCCGTCGGTCGCGACAACGAAGAGGTCGCCGGAGGAGGCGTCGAGCGGGAAGCCGTCGAACTGACAGACGGGCAGGAGGCCGACGGGAAACTGGGGCTCCTGGAACTGCGAGATGGATTGCGCAGAGGCATGCCAGTGAACGATGGGAGGGCTGGCAGCGAGCGCGCAGAATATGTTGCCGTCGGCGCCGAGGTGGAAGCCGGTGAAGGTGGCGAACGCGGTTGGTTCCTTCACCTGGGGCAGAACGATGTTGAGGCGGTTGAGCAGCAGAGGGAGCGTATCGGAAGGTTCGCGTTCCGCGGCATCGAGCAGGGCGGTGCGTGCTGCGGTTTTGACGCGCCCCATGAGAATGCTGGCGGGAAGACCGTGACCGCTGATGTCCGCCAGAAAGGCGATAAGATCTCCGCTGGTCAGAAGCACGGCGTCGACGAGATCTCCGCCGACTTTGTCACTGGGCCGCGAGATTCCGTAAAGCTCGAAGCGTAGTGTTCGAATCTCCAAGGTTGGAACGAGGGTTTGCTGAATGCTGTGAGCCAGCTCGAGCTCATTCTGAAGGATCAGCGAGCGCTTTCCTTCCGTGCGGATGAAGTTGGTGAAGAAGAAATAAGAGGTGATGCTGCAGATAAGGATGGAGGTGGCAGCGAAGTGAATTCCCTGCTCCGACGGTACAGTCCGAAAATGGAAGCTTCGCGCCATCCAGTGCGCGGCGGTGGCGTTGAGAGCTCCGATGAAGAACTGAAGGACAACCAACCCAGCGATGAACACAGCGGGAAGACGCGCCACGGTGAGGATCCAGAGCATGGCGTTGACGCCGCTGATTGCAGCGAGGAGGAAAGCGGCAGCATAGGGCAGCGTGCCGCGACTCATCAGGTCGGCGTAGAAGCCGAAGATGGAGAAGAGAAGAAAGGCCGCAAGGAGCAGCATCCATAGCCGGCTGAGCGGTATGGAACGAAGGTGCGCCCACTTGGAGATGCGCCGCCGATACCACGGTATGCCGTGCGAAGCCATTGCGATGAAGCTATCAGATGGACGCGAGTTTTCAGCGCATAACTTGGGCGGAGAAGCGAGCCATTTCGTCGTGCTGCGGGGAGGATTGCAGGAGGACGAGGGAGCAGCCGGCGGCTTCGAAGTCGGCGAGGCGCTGCTTGACCTGCTCGGGGGTGCCGATGAGGCCGGACTGGAGGCCGCGGTTGGAGACGGAGTAGTCGCGGAGATTTAATTTCTTCTCGAGCTGCGAGCCGGTGATCCATTGCTGGAAGTTGGCGAAGCCGGCGGGCGAGTTGGCGGGGTCGGGTTGGGCGGTGATGCGGTCGACTTCCCTGCTGGCTTCGGCTTCTGAGTCGCGCACGATGCAGTAGCCGGTGACTCCGTAGATGAGGGGCGGGAGGTGAGGGTGGTTCTTGCGGCGCTCGGTCATGTCGGCGATCTTCGTGGCGATGGTCGCGGGGTCGTCGCCGTGCATGAGGTAGGCGTCGCACTTGGCGGCGATGAGATTTTTCGCGGTCTCGGATTCGCCGCCGGCGTAGAGGGTGGGGCGGGTGGAGCCAGGGTCCAGGGTCCAGGGCGCAGGGTCCAGGGGGGTGCAGCCGGAGTAGGTGCGTTGGGGCCAAGGCTTGGGCGAGAGGATGTTGTCGTCGACGGTGTAGTAGCGGCCGTTGAAGGTAGTGTGTTGTTGCGACCAGCAGTTGCTCAGCACGTCGAGCCATTCGCTGGTGCGGGCGTAGCGGTCGTCATGCTCGTCGAAGGGGATGCCGTACTTAGTGGCTTCGTCCTTCCACCAGGAGCTGACGACGTTGAGGGTGAGGCGGCCGTTACTGATGCGGTCGATGTTGGCGGCCTGCTTGGCGAGCAGCGCGGGGTTGTGGAAGGTGGGGCGGACGGCGACCATCAGCTCGAGCTTTTTGGTGACGGCGGCGAGCGCGGCGGCGGTCGACCAGGCGTCGAGCGAATCGGCTTCGGGGCCCTTGATGTCGTTGAGGTTAAGCTCGGCGATGAGAGTGAGGTCGTAGCCGAGGGCTTCGGTTTGGATCGTGAGATCGCGCACGTAATCCCAGGTGGCGGGCATGTGTTCGTCGTCGATGTTGCGAAGCCAGCCGCCGAAGACGGGGAGCCAGAAGCCGTAGCGCATAAGAAGTAGGGAGTTAGGAGTTAGAGAGTTAGGTGGAGACTGTGGCGGTGATGTTGGCTTCGGCTTCGAGCCAGTCTACTAGTTTGGCGAAGGGGTCGAAGCCGAGGACGCGGGGGCCGTCGGCTACGAAGTTGGAGAGAGCGTTGGTGTCGTAGTAGTAGCGCTGGCCGTCACGCGAATCGGTGATGTATTCGACGCCGCCGATGTTGATGCCGCTGTGCTGCATGAGGAGTTCGACGTCGTGGACGGCGTCGGCAGGTGGGGTGAAGGCTTCGACGGTGATGCCGGATTTGGGGGCGTCGAGGGCGCAGGCTGCGCGGTTCAGATCGGTGCCGCTGGTGGTGCGGCAGATGTCGGCCGGACAGAGGTCGAAGGTCTCGCCGGTGATGTGTACCTTGATGGCGTAGAGATATTTGCCGTTGAGAACTTCGACACGGACGATGTGGGCGTCTTGTGCGGGGATGAACTCCTGCACGAGGGCGGTGGAGTCGAGGCCGAACTGGAGGGCGTCGGGGCTGGCTGCGGGCTGCTCGATGGCGTGGCGTAGTTGCGAGGCGCCGTCGAAGCGTTTGACGCCTGCGCCGCTGCCGCCGATGTTGGGCTTGACGACGATTGGCCAGCGCAATCCTTCGGTTGCGATGGCAGCCTGTGATGGGCGGTGGATGATGCGTGCCTTTGGGTAGGGCAGGCCGAGTTTGTCCATCAGGATGAGCTGGCCGGCTTTGCTCAATTCGGAGTTGAAGGCTTTGAAGCCGTTGATGACTTTGACGCCGCGAGACTCGAGGTGTTCGAGGAAGCCGAGAGTGTAGAAGATCTGATCGCCGTGGTCGCGGTCCCAGGCCGACGGCGACATGCGATTGAAGACCAGCGAGTATTTTTCTTCGGGGTGGTCGGCTGGTGAGTAGGAGTGATCGGGCGCGAAGAGTTTTATGTAGGGCGTGCCGCGGCGGTCGAGCTCAGCGAAGAGTGGTTTGAACCAGTGGGGCTGCTCGTAGTAGATGGCGATGGGAAGTGTAGTCATAGTAAGCAGGAAGCAGTGAGCAGCAAGCAGATAAAGACGCCACCTGAAATTCTAAATGTTAGAGAGACTTCTCATGAGTGCGACGAGCATGCGGCTAATCTCTAATGAGAGCCCTTCCGCAGTTAACCGATCATCTTCAACGCCAAAATTCAGTCTGGCGGCTATAGTGAGCTGCGTTTGAATTTCTACATTGGATCCACGCGCCATGCCTAGAAATGTTTGTACTCGCCGTTCGATTGTCGGCCCCAACCCTCGGCGATATTGCTGGCAACGGAGACTCCGGCCCGCCGTAACTGACTCGTAAGACCATACATCTCCTCACGAGGAAATTGCGCCGTAAATCGATAGATTGCTTCTGTCATGTCTATGGCGCGCTGCCACACGATCAGCTCGCGAAAACCTTCTGCCAAGTAACTGCCTCTTTCTATTCGCGGCTACCGTCAACTGCTTCCCTACTCGCGGAGGTGCTTGATCAATTGGGTGGGATGGATGGGTTTGGGGAGGAGCTCGAAGATGTGGCCTCGTTCGCGGGCGCGGGCGAGGATTTCTACCGTCGCCGCCTGGCCGCTGAAGAGAAGGATGCGGGTGTCGGGGCAGAGCTCGCGGATGGCGATGGCCGCTTCGACGCCGTCGATGTGCGGCATGAGGACGTCGGAGAGGACGAGCTCGGGGCAGTGGCGCTCGGCCTTCTCGATGGCTTCGGCGCCGCTGTAGGCGGCTTCGGCGATGAAGCCGTTGCGGTTGAGGATCTGAACGATGGTGTCGGCGATGAGCTTTTCATCATCGACGACGAGGATGCGGGGAGCCTGAGGCTGTTTGTCTGTACCGTTGCCGGCTTGAGGATGCGGTTGCTGATGGGATGACTTGGGAGAGTTGCTGCTGAACAGGCAGGGGTTCATCGGTGGGTCCTGGGGCCTGGCAAGGGACGACTGCCGGGCATCGCTGAGATGAGGGTCTCGTGCGTGCATAAGCTGTTCCACATGCGGGAGATTGCTTAGGGAGAGTAACGCGATCTCTGGCTTTAGTCTACTGGAGAGAATTGGGCCGAAGAATGGAGTTCTTCGGTATTACCAGTTTTGATGGGAAGAAAAACGCGGAAGACAGTACCGCGGGGCGGCTCGGTGCGGGTGCGGAAGGCGATGGAGCCGCCGTGCTTTTCGACCATGCCGCGGGTGACCCAGAGACCAAGGCCAGTGCCGGTGGACTCCTTGGTGGTGAAAAACGGGGAGAAGAGGCGGTCGCGGATGTGTGGCGGGATGCCGGTGCCGTGGTCGGCGATGAGAACGGAGATACCTTCCCGTGCAGCCTTGGCGCGGCGGGCGCGGATGCGGATCTCGCCGGAGTCGGAGGCGTCGATGGCATTGACGAGGAGGTTGGAGAAGACCTGGCGGATCTCGCCGGTGAAGCCGAAGACGCGGAGACCGGTGTCGATCTCGGGTTTGCAGGTGAGATTGCTGTGCTGGAGCTTGTGGCTGAAGAGGTCGATGACGCCGTGGAGGAGGGTGGTCAGATCGATTTCGGAGGGGCGGGCTGTGTCGCGGTAGAAGCCGAGGGTCTGTTGGGCGATCTGGGAGACGCGGGCGAGTTCGCCGTCGGCGGTTTCAAGCAGATGCTGGAGCCGCGCGGGAATGGCGGGATCCGTCTTGCAGAGATAGATGAGGTTGGTGACGGCTTCGAGCGGGTTGTTGATCTCGTGGGCGATGGTAGCGGCCAGGCGGCCGGTGGCGGCGAGCTTTTCGCTCTGGCGGAGGGTGGCTTCCTGAGTTTTGCGGGCGGTGATGTCCTGCACGGTGCCGGTCATGCCGGCGATCTGAGCTGAGCCTTCCTTCAGGGAGGCGACACCTCTGGCGGCAACCCAGATGAGGCTGCCATCGGGGGCCAGGATACGATATTCAGCCTGATAGAGTCCGCCCCGCTGCATGATGTCGCGCAGATCGGCGGGGGTGAGCGCGAGATCTTCGGGATGCACGAGGCGCAGGCGCAGATCGTTGCGCGTGAGGGGAGCGTGAGGCTCGGTGTGGAAGATCTGGGCGGCGCGTTCGTCGAAGTCGAGGGCGTCGGTGGCAGCGTCCCAGCGCCAGGTGCCGAGCTGGCCGGCGTCGAGCGCCTGGCGGAGGCGGCGCTCGCTTTGAACGAGGCGGCGTTCAGCCTGGCGTTGCTGGGTGACGTCCTGAAAGAAGATGGCGATGCCGTCGGAGGTGGGAAAGACGCGGATGTCGGCCCATATTTCGAGGGGAGCGTAGTACTCGGTGAAGCGGATGGTTTCTCCGTGGTCCATGGCGCGGCGGTATTTCTGCTCGAAGATTGAGTCGCGGGCGTCGGGAAAGAGGTCCCAGAAGTTCACGTGGGTGAGATCGCGGCCGGGGGCCATGCGTTCGTTGGCGTAATGGTTGACGTAGATGAAACACCATTGGCGGTCGAGGAGGGCGATGCCGTCGGTGGTGGCGTCGAAGACCTGCTGGAGACGATCGGCTGTCTCGCGCTGGAGCTGGCGGGCGGCCTCGGTCTGGGCTATCTCGCTGGTAAGGTTTTCGGCGAGGCGGACGTTGTCGATGGCGAGGGCGGCCTGGGCGGCGATGGTGGCGACGAGCGATTCGCTGTTCTGAGAGAAGATGTCTGCGTCGGGGTGGCCGTAGATGAGAGCTCCGAGGGTTTCTCCGGTGTGGCTGAGAACAGGCACGGAGAGATAGCTGCGCACGGGTGGGTGGTGAGGAGGCATGCCGGCGAAGGGAGAGTTGTGACCATAGCGTGGGTCCTGAGTGATATCGCCGGAGCGCAGGACGCGCCCATGGATGAAGCTTTCACCAAAGATCTGAGTGGGGCGCGGAGCGGGAAAACGCCGGAAGGAATCCATGTGCTGGCCGGCGAGTTTGTAGAGCTGGTAAGGGCTGCCGTCGAGTCCGATGTTGTTGTAGAAGAAGGCTCCGAAGGCTGCGCCGGAGAGCTTGAGACCGGCATCGAGCGCAGACTGCACGATGGTATCGAGATCCCGCTCGCGAAAGAGCAGCAGACCGGTATCCACGAGGAGGCGAAGCTGATCTTCGACGTGCTCGCCAGAGGAAGAGCCGGCCTCAAGAGGGTGGGTACGATCGGTCATCTTGCTTGATGAGATGCGCTGACGAGATTCCGGGTGGGGACCCGGCCCTCGGGGGTGACGAGCCGCGACGCTTTAGTCAAGAGGACTGGGTTGTGAGTAGTTCAGCTGGCGGAAAATGGCTGAAGGCGTTGCCGCCACGAGCAGACAGCAGGTCCTTCTCTTCGGCTTCACTCAGGGTCAGGATGACAAATCTGAGGTGAGTGCTCAGCTTCCGTGGCGGCAAATTAACCCGACTAATAGCCGAGGTGGAAGTTGATGCCGGTGGCGATGCGGAAGGAGTTCTGCACGTTGGTGCCGCCGTTGGGAAGCTGAGTATGGACGAAATCGCCTTCGACCAGGCGGAGATCGAAGCGGTGATAGATGTGGAAGTTGACGCCGCCACCGCCCTCGAGATCGAGCGAGGAGGCGTTGCTGGTGAGCGCGCCAAGAGTGGAGGGATACTGCCCGGCCGTGGCGAAGGTGTAGCCAAACTTACCCTCGACGAAGATGCTGCCCTTGCGGTTCCAGACCGTGGGGGTGATGTGGCCGATGTCGTAGGTGTAGCGAGGACCGAAGAGGAGGCTGACCTGGTGGATGTCGATGTTGCCGCGGAGATTGGTTCCGGCAAGGCCGGTGCCGCCCACGGAGACGCCAAGACCCTTCCAGAACGAGTAGCCGAGCTCGACGGTGGCGCCGCGAAGGTAGAAGTAGGGGTTGGGCTGGTCGCCGACGAAGCGGGCTCCCAGCTGTGTGTAGGTCATGCTGAAGTCGCCGCTGCGCTGGGCACTGGCTGGGGCGCCGGAGAAGAGCATGAGACCTCCGGCCAGGGCAAGCAGGCCGAGGCGGAGCCGGCGGAGGCGGTGTCTGGGTGGAGAAGCGGACTGGATGATGCTGCGAGGCATACGGGCGACTGTCTCCACAGGTTACTCGACGGTGAGGCTGACCTGCACGGTGTGGACCAGGTTGCCGGAGGTTCCGCTCACGATGAGGGTGTAGGTTGCAGGAGGCTGGCCGTAATAGCCCGTGGTGGCGTTGGAGAGGCAGCCGGTGAGACCGGTGCTGGCGGCACCGAGACTAACGAGAAGGATGAGCAGACGCAGGAGAGGTTTGCGACGGCGAACGAGAGCTCCGATGGGAAGCAGCAGGAGCGCGAGCAGGGCCGGGGCCGTGCGATGTGAGAACGGTGAATCACTGGCCGGGCGACGCATGGCGGTGATCAGCGGCGGCGCGTTGACGGTCATCACGACGGGCGTACTGCCGGAACCGGTGGGAACAGTGGCGGGAGCGAAGGAGGCGGAACCGCCGTCGGGGAGACCGAGGACGCTGAGAGCGACGGGGGCGGCCAGCGTGGAGCTGCCGACAGGAGCGACGATGAGGTTATAGGTGGCGCTGCCGCCGAGCAGGATAGAGGCCGAGGTGGGCGAGCTGGGCGCGAGCGTGAGGCTGAAGTCGCCGACGATTTCAAGGAGCGGAGCTGAGGTAATGGCCTGGAAGAAGCCGTTGCCGGGGTAGCTGACGGTGAGCGTGTGCTGACCGACGGTGGAAAAGGAGACGTTGAGCGTGGCGACGCCGTTGGAGAGGGTCGCGGTACCGAGCACGGTTGTGCCGTCGAGGAAGGTGACGGTGCCGGTGGGTGTGCCGGAGGCAGAGGTGAGGGTCGCGGTGAGCTGCGTGGTGTTGCCGAGCCCGACAGGGTTCACGGAGCTGGTGAGAGTGATGGCGGGGGTGAAGTCGTCGACCGTCTCGATGAGCGGAGCGGAGGTGGCGGCCTGGAAGAAGCCGACTCCGGGATAACTGGCGGTGAGGGTGTGCGGGCCGGGCGTGCTGAAGCTGACGTTCAGAGTGGCGACGCCGCTGCCGTTGAGCGTGCCCGTGCCGATCGGGGTCGCGCCATCCATGAAAGTGACGGTGCCCGTGGGGGTACCGAAGGTGGAGGTGACGGTCGCGGTGAGGAGAGTGGTGGCATTCACGTTCACCGGATTGACCGAGCTGGTGAGCGTGACGGCCGGCGTGGTGACGACGGTCACGACGTTGCTGGTTCCGGTGATGGTCTTGCCGGTGATCGTGACGGCGTCGGCCGCGGAGACGGTCCAGGTGCCGAGGGTGTTGAAGGTTAACGGGTTGGGCGAGGTGGAGGAGAAGACGTGGACGCCGTTGTCGGCGGCGGTGAAGGTATAGGTCGCGGACGGGAGGTGCGCGGTTGCGTCAGTGGACGAGAGGGTGATGGTCCCGGTGTAGGTGGTGTCGACGCTGTTGTCGGTGTTGAAGGCGGTGACGGTGAGGGTTGTGGCTTGTCCTGGATTGACGGTCGATGGGGAGACGGTGAGCGTGAAGTGATCGAGGATGACAAAGCCGGTTCCGCTGAGCGCGACGACGGCGCTGACGCTGCCATTGCCGCCTGTGCCGCTAAAGGTGAGGGTGCCGGTGTTGAGGCCGTTGAGCTTGGGCTGGAAGCCGACCTCGTACTGGCAGACGGCGCCGAGGGGGATCTGGAGTTGGCCGCTCGCGCTGGAGGGGCAGGTGCCGGTGGTGTCGCTGAAGAACGAGGGAGAGCTGATGTCGGGCGCGCCGACGGCAGGTACTGTCACGGTGTAGCTGCCGGTGTTTTCGACGGTGAGAGCGAGGTCTCCATCGACGGTATCGGTGGTGAAGACGAGGGTGCTGGTGGGGAAGGTCAGTGAAGAGGTGGTGCGGTTGACCTGGACGAGGCCGGCGACGGTGTCGGAGACGAGGAGGTCGCCGTTGGGAAGGAGGGTGACGCCGGCGGGCGTGGTGAGAGTGGCTCCGGTAAGAGCGATGGGGAAGGCTGAGCCGGTGAGGGGAG
>DATCFM010000026.1:0-11279 GCA_036509515.1 Acidobacteriaceae bacterium | reverse complement strand
TTTGCCCGGAATGCCCTCGGGACACTCTTGCGCGAAGCGACGCGAGGTGCCCCGCTCCCAAGTGCCAAGCGGCGCTTTTTCGGAAGGTTCGGAAAATCTTTTTGCGCTCGTTGCACAAAAGATTTTCTGAAAGCCGAAACCGCAAGGCGGCGCAGCCGAAGCAGAACGCCAAGCGCCGACGGGCGCGGCCTGCTTTTCTCTCGCGGTGCCTGAGAAATCACGCAGGACAAAGAGGGATCGCTCTGTTGCAGGTACAGTCCAGCGCATGTATTTCACCCGTTCATCGTCACGAGCGAATGAGCTGAACCTTTCGGTGCAATTCTTGCCCCGTGCGTGCAGAATTTTCCCCGAAGAATGGCGAGATTCTGGCTACTCTCCATCCTGGGCACTTTCCGCCCGGAGTCTCGATCGATCATGGCGCAGGCCGCAGCGAAGAAAAACCGGGTTGCAATGCCAGCCATCGGCAAAGCGGGCGTGGCTTCCGCCGACGCCATCGATGCTGCCACGAAAGACCTCATCGACAACCTGATCGTGCCGGCAATGGTCGAAGAGTTCCTGCGCCTCTATGGGCCAGCCTCCGCTTCAGAACGGGTCAAAATTGACCATGAAAAGGCGCTATTATTGCCTGATTCAGAGCTAAACTCGACACCATGAAAACGACCGTGCGGTGCGCCATCTATGCTCGATACTCTTCGGATTTGCAGCGTCTGACCTCTATCGAAGATCAGCTCCGCCGCTGCCGCGAGTACGCGGTCCAGCAGGGCTGGATCGTCGTCGAAGAATTTGTCCGCTGCGATGAAGCGCGGTCGGCTGCCACTCTCTCGGGCAGGGATGCGCTTCAGTCCCTGCTGGCCGCGTCGAAGGCTTCGCCTTCGCCATTCGATTGCCTGATGGTGGACGATACCTCCCGGCTGGCGCGTTACCTGCCCGATGTGTTGAGCATGAACGACCGGCTGCAATATCACGGGATATTCATCTACGCGGTGGCGCAGCGGCTGGACTGCAGGGAGAAGACCTCCCGGCCACTGCTGACGCTGCACGGCATGATGGATGAGCAGTTTCTCGTGAGCCTCGGTGAGAAGGTCCACCGCGGGCAGGAGGGCCGCGCTCTCAATGGGTTCCAGCCTGGAGGCAAGTGCTACGGGTATCGCAATGTCCCCATCGAAGACCCCACCCGGAGCGGCAAGTACGGGAGGTTCGCGGTCAGCGGTGTGAAGCTCGAGATTCTCGAGGAAGAGGCTGCTGTAGTTCGGCGCATCTTTCAAATGTACGCGGACGGGAACAGTCAGACGACGATTGCCAAGACCCTGAACGCAGAGGGTGTGCTTGCTCCGATGCCTGCGCGGAACCGGCAGACACGAGCATGGTGTACCTCTTCCATTCACGAGATGCTTCGCAACGAACGCTATCGTGGAGTCTTCGTCTGGAATCGGACGAAGAAGGAGCGCAACCCGGAGACGGGCCGGAAGACCAGCAGGCCCCGCCCGCAGACCGAATGGAAGCGGATCGATGTACCCGAGTGGAGGATTATTTCAGAGGAGTTGTGGGAGCGGGTACAGGATAGGATTCGCTTTGTCGGTGAGCGCTTTACCAGCAAGCATGTGGGAGGCTTCACCCGGACTGAGAGAAGCCGGCGCTACATCTTCAGCGGCCTGCTTATTTGTGGGGTCTGCGGCTCCAAATTAGTCATTGTCACCGGCTCCGGCAAGCGGGCCTACGTCAAGTACGGCTGCCCGAGTCACCGCTACCGTGGCACATGCTCGAATGCTCTGACGATTCGGCAGGACCGATTGGAGACCCAACTCATCGCTGGCCTGATCGAGCGGACCTCGAAGCCGGAGATCATCGAATACGCGCTGATGCGGTTTCACGAGCAGTTGCAGAAGCGTCTCAAGGAGCTTCAGGAGCAAACCCTGAAAGCTGCGGACGCGGTGACCACCCTCCAAAGCCAGCGCCGTGAATTGAAATCACAGGCTCAACACCTGGGAGAAGCCATCGCCAAGATGGGCCATTCCGCGACCCTGCTCCAGCAGCTCGCCGCGATTGAATCGGAGATCGGGCAGATCGATGAACGGCTGGCACTGGCGAACCAGCCTCTCGACCTGGCCTTTTCGCTGGAATCGATCAGGGATTTTGTCGCTGCCAAGTCTCTGGGCTTCAGGGAAGCTTTCGATTCGGAACCTGCCAAGGCGCGGCAGATTCTGGCGAATCACATCGAAAAGCTGATTTTGACTCCGAAGGAGGCGGAGATCGGGCCGGTCTATGACGTTTCCGGGGACATTGACCTTTTTGGCGGGGATCGGACTGCGATGAACCTCGTGGTCAAGGCTTCGATGGGCCGGCAAGCCGGGGGCAAAAAAGGTGTAATGCAGATGGTGGCCAGGGACGGGATCGAACCGCCGACGCCTGCCTTTTTCAGTCCTTATGCGATTTATAGTTTGAATAACTTAGACGGCACGGATAGCACCGTAAGTCCCTCTAAGTCATCGAATGAATCCGTCAGTATGGCTTCGATTTTGGGTTGTGTGGAAACTGCTTGAGGCCGTCGAGTGCGAGGTTAAGGGTGAGAACGTTGACGCGCGGTTCGCCGAAGAGGCCAAACTGGCGTGGCGTGATGTGCGATTCGACGAGCTGCCGAACAGTGTTTTCCGGGAGATTTCGGGCGCTGGCAATGAGGGGGATTTGGTAGAGAGCGGCGGCAGGGGTGATGTCGGGGTCGAGGCCGGAGGCGGAGGCGGTGACGAGGTCGATGGGGATGGCGTCGCCGAGGGTCCCGGATCGCGCGGCCTCCGATTGAACACTGTTGGAGATGCGGTCGATGAGGACTTTGTTGGTGGGGCCTAGGTTTGAGCCAGAGGAGGACGATGCGTCGTAGCCGGCGCCTGCGGCGGAGGGACGACTGCGGAAGTATGCGGGACCGGTGAACGGTTGACCGATGATCTGGGAGCCGATGAGCTGGCCCTTGCGCATGATGAGCTGGCCGTTGGCCTTTTGATGGAAGGCGAGTTGCGCGATGCCAGTGATGAGCAGCGGATAGCCGATGCCCAACAGGATGGCGGTGACGGTCGTGTAGAGCAAGGCGATGATGATGTGCTTTTTCATGACGAGTTATGCCAGATGGAGTGTGGTGATGATGAGGTCGATGAGCTTGATGCCGATGAACGGGACGACGATTCCTCCCAAGCCGTAGACGATGAGGTTCCGGCGCAAGAGTGCTGCGGCAGAGAGCGGACGGTAGCTGACGCCGCGCAGAGCGAGTGGGATGAGCGCGCCGATGATCAGCGCGTTGAAGATGACGGCCGAGAGAATGGCGGACTCGGGATTTTTGAGGTGCATGATGTTAAGGGCGTTGAGCACGGGAAAGACGCCGGCAAACATGGCAGGGATGATGGCGAAGTACTTGGCGACGTCATTGGCGATGGAGAAGGTGGTGAGCGCACCGCGTGTCATAAGGAGTTGTTTGCCGATGGCCACGATCTCGATGAGCTTGGTGGGATTGGAGTCGAGGTCGACCATGTTGCCGGCCTCTTTGGCGGCCTGGGTGCCGGAGTTCATGGCGACGCCGACGTCGGCCTGAGCGAGTGCGGGCGCGTCGTTGGTGCCGTCACCGGTCATGGCGACGAGTTTGCCGTCGGCCTGCTCGCGCTTAATGAGATCCATCTTGTCCTTGGGTTTGGCTTCGGCAAGGAAGTCATCGACGCCGGCTTCGCGCGCGATGGCAGCGGCGGTGAGCGGGTTGTCGCCGGTGATCATGATGGTGCGGATGCCCATGGCGCGTAGTTGATCGAAACGTTCTTTCATACCGCCCTTGACGACGTCTTTCAAGTGAATAACGCCGAGGGCGCGGTTATTCTCTGCGACCACAAGCGGCGTGCCGCCGCTGCGCGCGATGGTCTCAACGGTGGAGCAGAGCTCGGAGGGCATCTCGGAGCCGTGCTGCTCGAGGTAGCGGGCGATGGCGTCGACGGCGCCTTTGCGGATGCTGCGGCCATTCGACTCGATGCCGCTCATGCGAGTAGTGGCGGAGAAGGGGATGAACTGGATTCCAGGAGGGGCGTTAAGCTCGGCGAGCTCGCGGCCGCGAAGGTTGAAGCGCTCTTTGGCGAGGACGACGATGGAGCGGCCTTCGGGTGTCTCGTCGGCGAGTGAGGAGAGCTGCGCGGCGTCGGCGAGGACGTGCTCGGGGATGCCGCGGGCAGGGACGAACTCGGCTGCCTCGCGGTTGCCGAGGGTAATGGTTCCTGTCTTGTCGAGGAGGAGAGTGTTGACGTCGCCCGCGGCTTCGACGGCGCGGCCGGAGGTGGCGAGGACATTGTGCTGGACGAGGCGGTCCATGCCGGCGATGCCGATGGCGGAGAGAAGGCCTCCGATGGTGGTGGGGATGAGGCAGACGAGAAGCGAGATAAGGACGAAGACGGTTTGGGGCGCGCCAGAGTAGATGCCGAAGGGCTGGAGGGTGACGACGGCGAGCAGGAAGATAATCGTCAGGCCGGCGAGCAGGATGTTGAGCGCGATCTCGTTGGGCGTCTTCTGGCGCTCGGCCCCTTCGACGAGGGCGATCATGCGATCAAGGAAGGTCTCGCCGGGGTTGGAGGTGATGCGGATGGTGATGATGTCGGAGAGGACGCGCGTGCCGCCGGTGACGGCGCTGCGATCACCGCCGGCCTCGCGGATGACGGGAGCGGACTCGCCGGTGATGGCGGACTCGTCGACAGAGGCGACGCCTTCGATGACCTCGCCGTCGCCGGGGATCATGTGACCAGCGGAGACACGGACGAGATCGCCGAGCCGGAGTTGTGAGCTGGGGATCTCTTCGAGGCGGTTTTGATTACGGTCCTTGACGATGCGGTAGGCGGTGGTCTCGGATTTGGCGGCGCGCAGGGCGTCGGCCTGGGCTTTGCCGCGGCCTTCGGCCATGGCCTCGGCGAAGTTGGCGAAGAGGACGGTGAACCAGAGCCAGAGCGTGATCTGGAGGTTGAAGCGAAAGTGGCCGGTGTGCGTGATGAGGTTCGAGATAAGAAGCACGGAGGTGAGGACGCTGCCGATCTCAACGACGAACATGACGGGGTTGCGCATCATGAGGCGCGGGTGGAGCTTGGCGAGCGCGTCGAAGGAGGCGCGGCGGACGATCTTGCTGTCGAAGAGCGAACGGCGCGTGGCCTGCGAGGACATGGAGGTGATCTTTCCTTGAGCTAGAAGGTGTGGCCTGCGCGAAGGAGCAGATGCTCGAGCACAGGGCCGAGTGAGAGTACCGGGAAGAAGGTGAGTGCGCCGACGATGAGGATGACTCCGGTGAGAAGCATGGTGAAGAGCGGTGTGGTGACGGGGAAGGTGCCGGCGGATGCGGGCACGATCTTTTTTCGCGCGAGGTTGCCGGCGATGGCGAGCATCGGGACGATCATGAGAAAGCGGCCGAAGAACATCGCAACGGCGAGCGAGCCGTTGTACCAGCGCGTGTTGGCGTTGAGGCCAGCGAAGGCGGAGCCGTTGTTGCCGGTGGCGGAGGTGTAGGCATAGAGAATCTCGCTGAGGCCGTGCGGGCCGTGATTGGCGAGCGAGGAGAGGCCGAGGCTGGGCATGAGCACGGTGGCGGCTGAGAAGCCGAGGATGATGAGTGGAAAGATGAGCAGATAGAGCATTGCCATCTGGATGTCGAAGGCTTCGATCTTTTTGCCGAGGTACTCGGGTGTGCGGCCGACCATGAGGCCGGCGATGAAGACGGAGAGAATAACGAAGACAAGCATGCCGTAGAGCCCGGCGCCAACACCGCCGAAGACGATCTCGCCGAGTAGGATGTTGGCCATGGGAACGAGCCCGCCAAGCGGCATGAAGGAGTCGTGCATGGAGTTGACGGCGCCACAGCTTGCGTCGGTGGTGACGGTGGCGAAGAGCGCGGAGTTGGCGATGCCGAAGCGCACCTCTTTGCCCTCCATATTGCCGCCGGACTGCGTGAGCGAGACGTGCTGGTCAACGCCGTGCAGAAGTGGGTTAGGTTGTGACTCGGCCCAGTAGCAGGTGAGGACTCCGGCGAACCAGAGAATAACCATCGCGGCGAGCACGGCCCATCCGTGGCGCGGTGAGCCGGTCATTTGGCCGAGCGCGATGGCGAGGCCGGCGGGGATGAGGAAGATGGAAAGCATCTCGAGGAAGTTGGAGAGCGGTGTGGGATTTTCAAACGGATGTGCGCTGTTGGCGTTGAAGAAGCCGCCGCCGTTGGTGCCGAGCATCTTGACGGCTTCCTGCGAGGCGACGGGACCCTGCGCGATGGTTTGCGTGGTGACGGTGGTGATCTTGCCGTCGGCGCCGGTGATGTGTTGTGGCTCGAGGAGGGCTGCGGTGTCGTAAGGACGGAAATTTTGTATGACGCCCTGCGAGACGAGCGCGACGGAGTAGACGAGGCAGATGGGAAGGAGAACCCAGAGTATGGCGCGCGTGATGTCGACCCAGAAGTTGCCGAGGAGGTTCGTCTCGCGCCGCGAGATGCCGCGGATGAAGGCGATCGCGAGCGCGATGCCGACGGCGGCGGACCAGAAGTTGTGCGTGGCGAGACCGAGCATCTGCGTGAGGTAGCTCATGGTGGTCTCGGGCGTGTAGGACTGCCAGTTGGTATTGGTGGTGAAGGAGATTGCGGTGTTGAGGGCGAGGATGGGTTCGACGCCGGGAAGGTGCTGCGGGTTGAGCGGAAGGATGTGCTGCAGGCGCTCGATAGCGTAGGTGAGCAGCATGGTGGCGGCGCTGAAGAGGAGCATGGCTACCGCATACTCACTCCAGCGCATCTCATGTGCGGGGTCGACGCGGGTGAGCTTGTAGAGCAGGTGCTCGCAGGGAGTGAGGATGGGGTCGAGGAAGGTCCTGCGGCGCTCGAAGACGCGCGCGAGATAGAGGCCCATGGGGCGCGCGAGCAAGAGCACAGCCGCAATGAAGACTGCGATCTGGAGCCAACCGTTGAGGGACATCAGAACTTCTCCGGACGCAAGAGCGCGTAGACGAGATAAATGAGGAGCAGAAGCGCGATGAGAAGAAGCAGCGCGTTGAGGATCATGGGCGCGTTCCTTTCAGACGGTCGCAGCCGCGCACGTAGAGGATGGTGAGCGCAAACATCGCGATGGTGGCGAGGATAGAGATGAGGTCAAGCATGCGGTGCTCCGGTGATGCTGGGCGTGCCGGCTGATTCCGGAGCGGGTGGTTGCGGTGGGGATGCCGGCGCAAGCGGAGGCTCGGATGTGCTCGGGTTTCTTGGCGGCGTGGATGCGTCAGCATCCATACCCCGGGGAAGGAACTCGTGGCCGTGGGCTTCGAGTGTGTCGAGACGCGCAGCGATGGACTTCTGCTCGGCGCGAAGTTCACGGATCTCGGTGGCGCGCTGGGCTGTAGTGAGCGTGGATGGCGTGGAGGTCTGCGCGTGGAGTGCGAGAACAAGAGCGATCTCAAGCAGGGCAGGCAGGAACAGGATGGGGAACTTCATCGCGGCCTCGAAGGCTATTGGAGCGCTCGAGGGCGTAGAAAGTCCGTAGGGAAGTTGTTAAGAAGTTGTAAGGATGCCGGAGGGATGGAAGCGGTAGCCAACCCAGGGCTCGCTCTGAATGTACTTGAGGCCATCGGGGCGCTCGATCTTTTTGCGCAGCCCTGCGATGAGGACGCGGAGGTACTCGGGTTGGTCGTCGCCTGCAGGACCCCAGATGGCGCGAAGCAGGACCTTGTGCGTGAGGACGCGGCTGGGAGAGCGCGCGAAGAGGAGCAGCAGGTCGAACTCCTTGGGTGTGAGGTGGACGGCGTTGCCGCGAACGGAGACGGTGTGGGCATCCGTGTCGATGATGAAGTCGCCGGTTTCGACGATGGTTTCGAGGGGTTCGGCGCCGGGGGCGCGGCGGAGTGCGGAGCGAACACGGGCAAGAAGCTCGGGCATGCTAAAGGGCTTGGTGAGATAGTCGTCGGCGCCTTCGTCGAGCGCGCGGACCTTCATGGCGTCGGTGTCGCGGACGCTGAGGACGATGATGGGAGTCTGCCCGGCGCGGCGAATGGCTTGCGTGAGTTCGAGGCCATTCATTTCGGGCATGGCGAGGTCTGTGATGATAAGGTCGGGGCGCCCGGACTCGAACTGCTCGAGAGCCTCGAGGCCGTTGGAGGCGGCGAGGACCTCATAGCCGCTGCTTTGCAGCGAGGCGCGGAGCATACGGACGATCTGGCGTTCGTCGTCGACGACGAGGATGCGCTTCAAGGACGTTCTTTCCATGACTGCTTCAAGGCGATGGTATCAATGGCGTTCCTGCGTGACGATGTGGAGATCGACGTGTGGGGCTTCGGACATGAACCTCTGGATGGCGAGGTAGTACATATAACTTTTCAACCCATGCGTGGCGGAGCGGCCCACGATGGCCTGGGTGATGCGGTTCTCTCGTATGAAGGTGGCTGAAGTGCGGGCGGTGTCGCCGCCGCTGAGCGGGATAAGCGTGGCACCCAGATTTTTCGCGAACTGCAGGTTGGATTCGAGGATCTTCTTTCGCTCGGGCTCCTGGTCGCGCGGGTTTTCGACATGCAGGACGTAGAGCTCGGCCCCCAGCGCCTCGGCAAGGCGGGCACCGCGCGCAATGAGGTCGCGGCCTTGCGGGCTGGAGCTGATGCAGACGGCGACCTTCTCGGAGACAGTCCAATGCGTCCCAAGCTTTTTTCGGCGAACGTAATCATCGAGGTTGCGGTCGACGGCGCGGGTGACCCGCTGCAGTGCCATCTCACGGAGGGCAATGAGATTGCCGCGGCGGAAGAAGTTGGCGAGGGAGCGCTCGATGCGTTCTGGAGGGTAGATGTCGCCGCGGCGCATGCGCGTGACGAGGGCTTCGGGCGTGAGATCGCTGATGACGATCTCGTCGGCACGGTCGAGGACCCAGTCGGGGACCTGCTCCCGGACGGAGATTCCGGTCAGCGCCTGCACGCGCGGAGCGAGGCTTTCGACGTGCTGGATGTTGACTGTACTGAGCACGTCGATGTTGTTATCGAGCAGGAGGAGAACGTCTTCGTAACGTTTGCTGAAACGGCTGCCTTCGATGTTCGTGTGAGCGAGCTCGTCGATGAGGGCGACCTGGGGCATGCGGGCGAGAATGGCGTCGACGTCCATCTCGGTGAAGAGAGTGCCCTTGTAATCGATCTCGCGGCGAAGCATCTGTTCGAGCTTGACGGCGAGCTCGGCGGTAGCGGCGCGGTCGTGAGTTTCGACGATGCCGATCACAACGTCCTCGCCGCGGCTGCGGCGGCGGATGCCTTCGCTGAGCATGCTGAAGGTCTTGCCGACGCCGGGAGCGTAGCCAAGGAAGATCTTGAAGCGACCCTTCTGCTTCTCGGTCTCCGCGGCGAGGAGCCAGTCTTCCGGCGATTTGGTCGAAGTGCCCACTCGTACAATACTCCTGATGAATTCACGGCGCTCACTCGCTGTCACACGATGGACGCTTGCAGTTGCGGCTCTCGCCGGAATTGTACTCGTATATCACCGCTGGGTTCACGTGAACCCGACGACCGTAGCGCTGACATTGCTGTTGTTCATTCTGGTCCTCGCAGCGGCGTGGGGACTGCGCTATGCGGTCATAATTTCTGTGCTGGCGACGGCGCTGTACAACTTTTATTTCCTTCCGCCGTCGGGAACGTTCACGATTGCAGACCCGCAGAACTGGCTTGCGTTGTTTGCATTCCTGGCCACGGCGATTATTGCGAGCAGGCTTTCCAATAAGGCTCGCGATGAGGCGGCGGAGGCGCGTGAGAGACAGCGCGAGCTGGAGGTGCTGTTCAGGCTGAGCAACGTGCTGATGGAGACGGACAGCGTCGCGTCACTGTTGACGTCGATCCCGTCGGCGGTGGCGAGCGTGACGGCGGCAAGGACAGGCGCACTTTACTTGATTGAAGGCGATAGGCTGTATCAGGCGGGAGCGGACAATCGCGATGGCATATCGGAGGCAGAGTTTCCTCATCTGCGGCAGCTGAGCGAGTCGCTGCAGTCCGCGCGCGCGGGTAACGAGGAGATACAGATTCCGATTCGGTCGGGGATACGAGCAAGAGGTGTATTTCTCCTGCGGGGTGTGACGCTGTCGATAGCGACGGCGGACGCAATCGGTGGGCTCATTTCAGTTTCGATAGACAGGGCGCAGGCGCTCGAGAGCGTGGCGCGTGGCGAGGCGGCGAAGGAGGGCGAGCGGCTGCGGGCACTCATGATTGATTCTGTGACGCATGAACTGCGGACGCCACTGACGTCGATCAAAGGCGCCGCCACAGCGTTGTTGCAGCCAAATGTGCCGCCCGAGCAAGCGCATGAGCTGCTGACGATCATTGATGAGGAGAGCGACAGGCTCAACCAGTTAGTGTCCGAGGCAGTGGAGACGGCGCAGCTCGATGCGCAGCAGGTGCAGCTGCAGTTTCGGGCAGTGGATGTGCGGGCGCTGGTGAACACGGCGCTCGAGACGTGTGCGTGGGTGAGGGAGCAGCATCCGGTGAGTGTGCATGTGGAGGAGGGGCTGCGAGTTCGGGTAGACGAGAACCTGCTGGGCAAGGTGCTGTGTAATCTGCTGGAGAATGCGGGGAAGTACTCCCGGGAGGATGCGCCGGTTACCGTCACGGCGTCGCGAAGTGGAGATGAGGTGACGATCGGCGTGGCGGATCGCGGAATAGGGATCGATCCGATAGAGCAGGGATTGATCTTTGAGCGCTTCTATCGCGGACGCGCAGGACAGACTGGGCCAGGAACGGGCATGGGACTGGCGATCAGTCGCGCGATTGTGGAGGCGCACAGCGGGAGGATTCTGGTGACTAGCCAAGTGGGGCAGGGATCGGTGTTCAGCGTGGTGCTTGCGGCGGAGCCGTAAAGGCGAGATGGGCCTGGCGGACGCAAGTGGAGTATGTAGTTTGGTCTCGTGACGCACAGTTCGTCTATGCGTTTCCGTCAATCCCGTTGGCAAGCATACGCCACCGCTTGGTTTGCAGGTCGCTCGGGTTGCGTTTTCGGAAGCCTGCCCCGTAAGCCCTTTAGGATGTGGTGGCCAGGGACGGGATCGAACCGCCGACGCCGGCCTTTTCAGGGCCGCGCTCTACCACTGAGCTACCTGGCCTCCGCGCTGACAACACACCCGGGGCGGCGGAGTGGCCCGCTGGGTTCCGCGTCTGACTTTCGCCTGCCTGTGGGGAAGGGAACTGGCCGCCTTCGCATCCCGCGCGCGGCCTCAGAGACGTCGAAGCTAAGTATAGCAATCTGTTCCGCTCTCGCCAAACCTCAGGATCGCGATGAATTATCGGATCGCCGG
>DATCFM010000025.1:0-18380 GCA_036509515.1 Acidobacteriaceae bacterium | reverse complement strand
TCTTGTCAAGCCCCCAAACCACCTAAATCAAACAAAACAAAGAGAAAAATCGCTGCACATTAATTCCACTCAACTCTCTATAATAGAAATAGAGATCAAAACCCCCTACGAATCTGGGTGCCCCATTCATGACGACGGCTTTATCGTCGGCATGGGTGGGGTTCGATGTTAGGAGTCACCATACAGATTCACCGCAACCCCCTCATTCCAGAGATTTTGCACACAAAATCTCTGGAATCAATATTTTGCAGCGGCATCTCGCCGCAAACCCAACATTCTAAAGACACGGCCCTGAAACCGGGGAAGGGGCCCCCCTCGTGGAGACTGGATGACAATTCGTAACTCGCTGGCGCTGTTGCCTCTTCTCCTCGCGCTTCCCCTGTCGGCCCGGATGTCCGCCCAGACGCCCACCGCAGCCGCGCTGGCCAGGCGAGTCGATGCGCACTACAACCATCTTCACTCCCTCGAGGCCCGCTACAGCGAGCGCTATCAGGGCATGGGAATGGACCGCACCGAGACCGGTACGCTCACGCTCCAGAAGCCCGGCCGCATGCGCTGGGCCTACGATTCGCCTCCGGGCAAGCTGTTTCTCCTCGACGGCAAAGACGCGATCGCCTACACGCCCGGCGACGCCGAGGCCACGCGCTTTCCCGAGCGCAAGCTCGACGATCTGCGCTCGCCGCTGCGCTTTCTGCTCGGCCATACCGAGCTGGCCAAGGAGCTCGATGGCCTCACGCTCACCTTGGTCAATGGCGGCTATACGCTCTCAGGAACGCCAAAAGGCATCGGCCAGCGCGTCCGCTCGCTGGCCCTGACGGTTGACTCCGACGGCGTGATCCACGTGCTCCGCATCGAGGAGACCGACGGCGCCGTCACGACCTTCACGTTTTCCGGCATCCACGAAAATGTCACGACGAAGGCTGCGGAGTTCCGCTTTACGCCGCCCCCAGGCGTGACCGTCATCGACGGAGCCGCTCCGATTTAGACCAGGAATTTCGGTTTTCGCGCCGCCAACGACAAACAAAAGTACCGCGATTCTGCTGTCGTTTCTTGGCGACAGACCCGCCCGGCTGGGATACAGTGGATGCGCGATGATATCGATATCGAGCCGTTTTTTGAACCGTTCCCTTCCCGGAATATCCGCCCTGGCCCTCGGCCCTCTTCTATTCCTTGCAGGCTGCGGCGGCGCAGGCAGCGGCTCGACCCCACCGCCCACGACCTACGCCCTGACGGTGAACAGCTCCAATCCAACCAGCGGTGTCGTGATCGGGGTGACGAATCCGCTCACCAGCCTGTCCACCAGCGGCACGACCTCTTTCTCGCTGACCGAAAACGCAGGCACAACCCTCACGCTGGTCGCGCCCGCCAACGCGGGCAGCAATACCTTCACCTCCTGGAGCGGCTGCACCTCCACCACCGGCCAAAGCTGCACCGTCACCATCAATTCCAATACGACGGTCACGGCGAACTACACCACGCCAAGCCCCACGGTCTACACCCTGACGGTCGCCAGCACCAACCCAGCTAGCGGCGTAGCCATTACGTCTAACACGCCCGACACGAACAGCATCTCCAGCGGCAGCAGCCAGTTCACGCTGGCCTACGACTCCGGCGCCAGCGTAACCCTGACCGCTCCAGCTACGGCTTCCAATGGAAACACCTTCAGTTCCTGGACCGGTTGTACTTCGACCAGCGGCCACACCTGCACAATCACCATTTCCGCCAACGCCACTGTCACGGCCAACTACGCAACGCCGGTAACTCCTGTCTATAATCTGACCGTCGCTAGCGCGAATCCGGCCAGCGGCATTGCCATCACCGCCAGCCCCGCAGACAACAACAACGCCTCCAGCGGCAACAGCCAGTTCATGTTGACTTATAACTCTGGTACACCCGTCACACTCACCGCTCCCGCGACTGCCTCCAATGGAAATACCTTCAGCTCGTGGACGGGCTGTACCTCGACCACCGGCGACACCTGCACCGTCACCGTATCCGCGAATGCCACCGTCACGGCGAACTACGCGACACCGTCGGCGTACACGCTGAACGTGCATACCAGCAATCCGGCTACGGGCATCACGATTACCGATTCTCCGGCCGACAACAACAGCGTCACCAGCGCGGTCGCACCTGTGACGTTGCGTTACGCCCCCAACACCGTAGTCACGATCACCGCGCCGACGTCGGTCACCGGCGGCAATGTCTTCAGCGCCTGGACCGGATGCACTTCGACCTCGGGAACCTCGAACAACATCTGCTCCATAAAGTTGAGCGCGAGCACAACCATCACCGCGGCCTATGTCGTACCCACACCGACAGTCACGATCTCTCCTTCCACCAGCAGCCTCACGATCGGGAGCTCGCAGCAGTTCACGGCATCGGTCCAGAACGAGAGCAATATGGCGGTCACGTGGAGCGTTGCCGTGACCTCGGGCTCCGGCAGCGCGGGCACGATCTCGAGCACCGGTCTGTACCAGACGCCCTACCCAGCGCCGACGAGTGTAACGGTCACGGCCACCAGCGTCGCCGACCCAACGGTGAAGGACACGATGACCTTCAACCTCAGCGCACCGGCGACTACAACAGGTCCCGCGCTGACGATCGATGCAACGCACATCACGATGCCGATCAGCCCGCTCATCTATGGGATGAACGCGTATCTGCTCGACTCGGGCACGGCCAGCTCAGCCAACATTACGGTGGCTCGCTGGGGCGGCGACGATGTCTCGCGCTACAACTACCAGACCGGCGTCACCAACTCCGCCAACGATTATTACTTCGAGAACTTCAGCGGCGCCGGCGGCATGCTCGGCAGCGGCAGTTTCAACGGATTTATTACGGCTGTCGGCAGCAACATCAAGACCATCGGCACGGCGCCCGTGAACGGATGGGTCTCCAACAGCACGCAGAAGGCGTGCAGCTTCCCCAAATCGACGACCCCCGACCAGCAGAGCTTCAACGGCGACAACTGCGGCAATGGCGTGTCCGGCAGCGGAACCAGTCTGGTTGGCAATGCGACCATCGCGGCGATCACCAGCCTCGCAACGCCGCCGCCCTCAGCCCCCGGCGCGGGCAACGCGACAACAACGTGGGCCGACGCCACGTGGACCGGCGGATGGGTGAACTGCCTCATCAACAACGGGCCGGACTGCTCGGCTGCCGGCGGCAAGGACGCCACCATCTGGGATCTGGACAACGAGCCGGAGTACTGGTCGGCCGTCCACCGCGATGTGCACCCGAACCCGATGACCTACGACGAAATCACCAATGGCGGCATCGGCACGGCGCTGGCCATCAAGACCACCGACTCCGCCGCCCAGGTCAGCGGCCCCGTCATCTCCGGCTGGTACCAGTACTTCTACTCGCAGCAGGACGTCAACAACGGCTACGGCGCAGGACCGTGCTATCAGCCGTGGGGTAATCCGATGGACCGAACGGCCCACGGCGGCGTTCCGCTGATCGAGTACTACATCCAGCAGATGTCGAGTGCATCGGACACGTACAACCTGCGTCTGCTCGACTACGTGGACATCCATGCTTACTATGCAGCGGTCTACAACGGATCGTCGGTGGCCTTTACGACCGCGGGCGACACGGGCGAGCAGGAGGCGCGCATGAACTCGACACGCGCCTTCTGGGACCCGACCTACACGGATCCCAACAATCATCAGCTTTATCAGCCGGTTTATCCGCCGACGTATCCTTCGGGCACTACACAGACGTCCGCAGTTTGCACGACGCCGGCCTCGCCGGACCTCATTCCCATGCTCCAGAAGTGGGCGGCAACCGACTGGACCAGCACGAAGTTTTCAACACCCTTGAAGACCTCCATTGACGAGTACAACTTCGGCGGAACTGAGTCCATCAACGGCGCGGTCACCCAGGCCGATGTCCTCGGCATCTTCGGCAAGTACGGTCTCGACATGGGTGTCTTCTGGCCGACGACCAACTACACCACCCAGATTCCCGGCAATATGGCCTTCGCCATCTACCGCAACTACGATGGAAGCAAATCCACCTTCGGCGACTCCGAACTCAGCTCGATCACTACCGATCAGAGCCAGCTCGCGGTCTATGCCGCCAAGCGCACCTCCGACGACGCGGTGACGATCGTCGTCATCAACAAGACGTACGGTCCGCTGACCAGCACGCTTTCTATCGCGAATCTGGCGGCGACGGGCAATGCGAAGGTCTATCAGTACAGCAACGCAAACCTCGCAGCGATTGTTGCGCAGCCCGACGCGACAATAACGCCGCCTGCATCGGGTGGAACGACCAGCACAGTCAGCGCGACGTTCCCCGCGCAGTCGATTACGCTGCTGGTCATCCCGCAGTAACGCCGTGCGAACGAAGGCCGGCTGGATACTCTCGCAAAAATCGTGGTCGTTGCAAGAGCATCCAGCGGTGTTCTTTCCGTTTCAACATGCTCCGTGTACCGTAGCTCTATGCGCTTTGTTACGCTCGTCGCATTCGTAGGGCTCACCGCAGCCGCCGTCGCACAAGCTCCGCCTTCCCCGCTTCACCTGATTCCTATGCCGAACGAGGTCACCTTCAAGGCTGACTTGCCGGTCACTGGTGTCACCATTGAATGCCCAAACTGCGGGTCAGAAGATCAGTTTGCTGCTGACGACCTGCGTGACACGCTCGCGTCTCGCGGTGTCCCGGCGGGCCACGGCCTTCGCATCGTCCTTCAACGTCTCGGGCAGCATCCTGACGCGTCGTTCACGGACGCGATGCGGCCTGAGGGCTACACGGTCTCTTACGCGGACGGCACACTCACTCTCACCGGCGCGACGGCCAGCGGTGTCTTCTATGCCGCGCAGACGGCCAAGCAGATGATCGAGCGCCAGCTCAACGGCAGCTTCGTCTTGCACGCCGCCGATATTCGCGACTCGCCTGCGATGAAGTACCGCGGGCTCAGCGACGATCTCTCGCGCGGTCCCGTCGATACGCTCGCATTCCAGGAGAAAATCGTTCGCACCCTCGCCGCCTACAAAGACAACCTCTACTCCCCTTATTTCGAGAACACGCAGCAGTACGCCTCGAATCCGCTGCCCGCGCCGCCTGGAGGGAGCATCTCGGCCGCCGATGCGCGCGCGCTCGTCGCCTACGCCGCGAAGTATCACGTGATGGTCGTGCCCGATCAGGAGGCCTTCGGCCATCTCCGCCACATGCTCGTCTATGAGGAGTACCAGCCACTGGCCGAGACGCCGCACGGCGCAGTGCTTGCGCCTGGCCAGCCGGGCTCGCTGCAGGTCATCAACCAGATGTTTACCGAATTGGCCGCGCTCTATCCATCGCCGTTTCTCCATATCGGCGCGGATGAGACCTTCGATCTCGGTGTAGGCCAGACGAAAGCGGCAGTTGAATCACAGGGGCTCGGCCCGGTCTATCTCAACTTCATGCAGCAGATCGATACCACGCTTCGTCCGCTGAATCGCCGGCTGCTCTTCTGGGGCGACATCGCCGAGAAATCTCCGGATCTTTTGAAGGCCATACCCGACTCTTTTAAGCGCGACATGATCGCGATCAGCTGGCATTACTCCCCCTCAACCACTGGCTTTACGAAGTATCTCGACTACTTCAAGTCGGCGGGCTTTGAGACCTGGGTCGCTCCGGGCATCAACAACTGGTCGCGCGTCTATCCGAACTACAACATGGGCCTCGAGAACATTCAGGAGTTCACGCGCGACGGACAGGCGATGGGCGCCGATGGCCAGCTCAACACAATCTGGTACGACGACGGCGAGGCGCTCGCCGCAAACAACTGGTATGGCATTCTCTTCGGATGCGCCGCGGCCTGGCAGCAGGGCGAGAGCTCTATTCCGCAGTTTCAGGCGAACTTCGGCCCCGTCTTTCACGACGACATGACCGGCAAGCTCAATCTCGCGCAACAGGAGCTAATGGCCGCGCACGACGTGTTGAAGTACGATGCGCAGGTGGGCGACGGTTCGGATGGGCTCTTCTGGATCGATCCATGGTCGAAGGATGGACAGCAATATGCGCAGAAGATCCGTCCATACACCCATGAGCTTCGCCTCCACGCTGAACGCGCGCTGGACCTCATCGCACAGGCTCGCGCCGCGTATCCTGCGGCCGCGTCGACGCCGATCGCCTACTCGCCGACCAACAAGCTTCCCTCCAATCCAACGTCGCTGCGCGAGACGAATGCCATCGATGCGCTCGAGCTTGGCGCGCGGCGCTTCGATTTCATCGGGCTGAAGTTTCAGCTCGCCGACGAGATGGCGGAGGGTTATGCCCGCGCACAGGCTGACGCGCTCTCCACCGACCGCAAGACACACTCTCAGGTCAATCGCGAGCTCTCCGACATCAACGGCGTCAACGGACGCATTCAGGACATCAAGGACGGCTACTCCCTTCTGCGCGATCTTTACTCACAGCTCTGGTTGCGCACCAACCGACCCTATGCGCTCCGTCCAGTGCTCGAGCACTACGACTCCACCATCGGCCTCTGGCTCACGCGCATTGACAAGGTGCGCAGCGCACAACGTCAATGGGCCGATAGCCGCATTCTGCCAAACGCCGCTGATTTTGACATTCCAGCGCCACCTCCCGTTCCCGCTTCTGTGTCTTCTCCAGTTCCCTCACCTGCGCCACCGGCTGTCAGTAGCCCCGCGCCTGCAACTCCACCGAAAAAATAAACGTGCCTGAAACGATTACAGCTCGCCATCTGCTCACCGACATCGGGTCGGTCGAGTTTCCAGTGCTCACTCTCGCCGATGACGGCACGATCGCGGATATCGGCTCCGACCCACGCGAACTTGCGGATGAGCAGGGGACGCTCACTGCGGCCTTCTTCGACATTCACACCCATGGTGCGAAGAACCACGATGTGATGTCGGCGTCGCCTGCAGAGTTGAACGAAATGCAGCGTTTCCTCGCCACTCGCGGCGTTGCACAGTACCTGCCGACGACGGTTACAGCCTCTATCGACGCGACGCTGCGCACGCTTGCGGCGCTGGCCGATGCCATTGAAGCGGAACCGCGCGGGCTTGAAGCGCGCCCGCTGGGCATTCATCTCGAAGGCCCGTTCCTTTCGCATGCCAAGCGAGGCGTGCATCCGGCAGATCAACTCCAACCGCCCAGCATCGACCTCTTCGACCGCTTCCAGCAGGCTGCACGGGGACACATTCGCTTGCTCACGATTGCGCCTGAGCTTCCCGGCGCGCTCGATCTCATCGCCCACGTTACAGCACAGGATGTACGTGCGTCTCTTGGCCACACCGACGCGCTTGCAGCCGATGCGCGCGCCGCAATCGTTGCAGGCGCGAGAAGTGCAACACACACCTTCAACGCCATGCGCGCGCTCGATCATCGCGAGCCGAGCGTTCTCGCGGTCGCTCTCGATGATGATCATCTTTACGCCGAGCTTATCTGCGATGGCATTCACGTCGCTCCGGAGTTGGTCCGGCTGTGGCTGAAGGCCAAAGGGCGGGAGCGAGCGATCCTCGTCACCGATGCCATGTCAGCCGCCGGAATGCCTGACGGCGATTATAAACTCGGCCAGCTCGACGTCAGTGTCGCGAACGGTCGCGCCTTTCTCGCTGGCGATCTCGATCAGGGCAAATACACTCTCGCCGGCTCTGTACTCACGATGGATCGTGCTGTAGCCAACATACAGAGCTTCACGGGTGTCGGTCTCGCGGAGGCAACGCGATTGGCCTCGCATAATCCCGTCGCGATGCTCGGCCAACCGGAACTGACGCGCATCGCTCCAGGATCTGCTGCCAACCTCAATCGCTTCGACGCGAACGGTCGTCTGCTCGCGACCTACATCCGCGGCCAGCGGATATCTGCCGCGTAGAGCGCTCTAATTTTTTTGACTAACCGTGACGCGCGCGCCAGAGTGCGCCTTCCAGCGGCTGTGTCGCGGTTGCATCCACAATGATTTCCGGCATTGCCGCACGCAGATTTTCCTCCATCGTGCGTCGCACCAGCGGAATCTTCTCCAGCACGCTTCCTGTAAACGCGATGCGCGCGACATCCTCCGCCGCGCATTCGACCGCGCGCATCTTGGACATCACGAGGCTCACCTGATCTGCCAACTCCTGCCCGGCACGCTCCAGGACACCCCGTGCCAACACATCTCCGCTCTCCGCGCAACTGGCGACGACCTCCGCCAGCGCTGCAAACTCGGGCCGCTCCCTCAGGTTGGCTCTCGCCACGAGTTCACCGAGGCCCTCCACCTTCCATGTCTGCTCAATCTCGCGCAACAGGCATGTCTCGACGCTGCGGTCCTTCGCACGCAGACCTGCGCGGATCGCTTCCAGGCCGATCCAGTTTCCGGAGCCCTCATCGCCGAGCATTGGGCCCCATCCGCCAGCCGTGACCCGCGAGCCGTCCGCACATCGTCCCGTCACATGCGAGCCCGTGCCTGCAATCACCAGCACACCTGGACCGCCGCGAAACGCCGCATCCAGCGCGATCTCCTCATCGCCCGTCAGCAGTATCTCGCCGCCGAGCAGCTTGCGTAGGGTTGCCTCTGCCCAGAGACGCACCTCATCGCTGGAGGAGCCCGCAAGCCCAAAGCACGTACGCGTGATCGCGCTGCCTGCGACGCCGGCGGCAGCGAGTGTCTCACGCACCAGCGTCTGCAGCCGTTCAGTCGCAGCCTGCTCGCCAACATTCATGATCTTTACGGTCGGTCCCGAGGAGCGGCCCAGCGCACGCGTCTCATCGGCGACCCAGCACTCCGTCTTCGTCCCACCGCCATCCAGTGCTACAAAATACCCCATTCTTCGCATCTCCCCCACACGTTCCGCCAACTGTGCGTCAAGGCCGTTATCATAACCTGCATTGTTGCCTCACGTCGCGCAGCGCGCCGACGAGGAGAGAGATTCCGTTTGCCCTTCCTGATCGCCGCCATCTTTCTCAAGCTCAATACGCAACGCCTTAGCGCCTTCGACCTCGCGCTCGTCGGCTTCTATCTCATCGGCATCACGCTCTTCGGGCTGAGCTTTCGCAAAAGGCGCGGAGCCGCTGCAGCCGATCGTTCCCTGAAAAGCTACTTCCTCGCCGACAACACGATTCCCTGGTGGGCCATCTGTCTCTCGGTCGTCTCCGCAGAAACGTCGACGCTCACCATCATCTCTATTCCGGGTCTGGCCTTCGGCGGAGACTTCGGCTTCCTGCAGGTCGTGATCGGCTACATGCTGGGCCGCGTTGTGGTGGCCATGCTCTTTCTGCCTCGCTACTTCGCCGGCGAGATGCTCACCGCCTATCAACTCATCGATCAGCGTTTCGGACGCACCCTGCACAAGGTGACCGCGGCACTCTTTCTCGTTACCCGCGCCGCCGCGGAGGGCGTGCGTGTCTTCGCCGTGTCCATCGTTGTCGGCATCGCCATCGGCACCAAGGATGTCCTCTCCATCGGCATCATCTCCGCGCTTACGCTTCTCTACACGTTCGAAGGCGGCATGGCTGCGGTCGTCTGGACCGATGTCGTGCAGATGATCATCTACATCGGCGGCACGTTCGTTGCGCTGCTCACCCTCGGCTCGCACGTAACCGGCGGCTGGAGCACCATCCACACCGTCGCGGCCGCCGCAGGCAAGTTCCACATGTTTAACTTCGCGCTGAACCTCACGACGACCTACACCTTCTGGGCGGGTGTGCTCGGCGGGACATTCCTGACCATGGCCTCGCACGGAACCGACCAGTTGATGGTGCAACGGCTGCTCGCCGCGCGCAACCTGCGCGAATCGCGCATCGCCATCCTCAGTTCCGGCGTCGTCATCTTTGTACAATTCGCTCTTTTTCTGCTCATCGGGGCTGGGCTGTACGTCTTTTATCATCAGCACCCAGGAACCGCATTCCGAACCAGCGATTACATCTTCCCCACCTTCATCGTGCGCGAGATGCCTGTCGGTATCGCGGGACTGCTTGTCGCCGCGATTCTTGCCGCAGCGATGTCGAATCTCTCCGCCGCGCTCAACTCGCTCTCCTCTACAACCGTCGTCGACTTCTATATGCGCATGCGCCCGCAAGCCGATGATCGCGAGCGCGCGATCATCTCAAAGTCATCCACCGTGCTATGGGCACTGGTGCTTTTTGCAATCGCGATCTACTCCGTCCACGCTGGCGGCAAGGGCCATGTCGTCGAGATCGGACTCTCCATCGCGTCCGTCGCGTATGGATGCCTGCTTGGCGTCTTCCTGCTTGGCACCCTCACCCGCTTTGCGACAGAGCGCGGGGCGATCGCCGGCATGATCGTTGGCTTTGTACTCAATCTTTGGATATGGCAAGGAGCGTTTCCCGTGCACCTCGGTTGGCTGACAATTCCTCACATTGCATGGACGTGGTACGTACTCATCGGCGCGAGCGCTACCTTCGCGGTCGGCGCGCTCGCCAGTCTCATTCCCGGCAAACGGTCGCAACGTTCTGCGATTGCAGTGGTGCTGCTTGCCGCTCTTTCACTAGGCCTCTCTTCCCGAGGCACGGCCCAGGAACCTGTAAAGGCTCCGTCTGCAGCGCGATCGCCCGCACAAGTCACTGCCCCGGATTTCGGCACGCTCTCCACACTTATCAACGAAGGCATCGCGGAACACAGACTGCCAGGCGGAGTCCTGATCATCGGCCACAGCGGACATATTGTCTTCGAGCACGCTTATGGCAACCGCAAGCTCGCCGGCGAACCTGGCCTCAATGGCAAGCCTTCGCCCGCCGAGCCCATGACCGAGAACACCATCTTCGACATGGCCTCGCTTAGCAAAAACCTCTCAACCTCAACCTCAATCATGCAGCTCTACGAAGCCGGCAAGATCGCCAGCTTCGACGATCCCGTCCAGAAATATCTTCCTGCCTTCAACCCCACCAACGATCCGGTGCGTGCGCAGGTCACGCTGCGCATGTTGCTCACCCACACCTCGGGCGAGGCGCCCGACATCAGTCTGAAAGACCCGTGGGGCCTGGCCAAACCCGACAAAGCAGAAGGCATCGAACGCTCACTCAGCACGCCGCTTATCTCTGTACCCGGCGAGGTCTTCCGCTACTCCGACATCAACTTCATTCTCCTCGGCGATATCGTTGAGACCCTCTCCGGCGAAACCCTCGATGTCTACGTACAGCAGCACATCTTCGCTCCGCTCGGCATGACCGAAACCCGCTATCTTCCGTTGGCGAAAGCCTGCGGTCCGCACAAGACTATCGGAGCCGCCATCGCATGGGCTCCGAAACGTCACTCAAAAAAATATCCCTGCGTCGTGGGCGACTGGAACACCAGCCTGCTCTCGCGCATCGCTCCCACCACGCACGATGACGAGAGCAAATCCGATCCGCGCGCCAACCCGCACTTTGATATGCTCACGCGCGGCACAGTCCACGATCCAACGACGCGTCGCATGGGTGGTGTCGCGGGACACGCGGGTGTCTTCTCGACCGCGCATGATGTCTCGCTCTTCGCGCAGGCGCTGCTCGATCGACTTGCAGGGCGTCCGAGCAACTTCCCGCTAAAGCAGTCGACACTGCAACTGATGACCACGCCGGAACAGCCGGGCCACTATGCGGGGCAGCTCACTCTGGCGAACGACGCCGAACGGGCCGCGGTTGCCGCTGGCGAACGCGGCGCAGCTCCGCTGCTGGCGCCGCGCTACCCAGCCATCCACCATCAGGACCTTCGTGGCTTCGGCTGGGACATCGACACGGCGTTCTCCAAACCGCGCGGCCTGATCTTTCCCATCGGCAGCTTCGGCCATACTGGATTTACAGGCACGTCGCTCTGGATGGACCCCGGCTCCGATACCTACATCGTTCTACTCGCCAACGCGATCCACCCCCGCGGCAATGCACCCATCTCCAACCTTCGCGGGGAGGCGGCGACAGCAGCGGCCGAAGCGTTGCACCTTTATCCGACGGCAGAGCAGATCACCCCCTCGTCCAATGAGAGCCAGCCGTCTCCTACCCTCACCGGCATCGACGTCCTCGAATCCGACGACTTTTCCGATCTCAAATCGCTCGCCGCGCAACACAACAACACCCTCCGCCTCGGCATCCTCACCAACCAGACCGGCCTCGACTCTCACGGCCGCCGCACCATCGACATCCTCGCCACCGATCTCCCCAAAGTCATCCCCGGTGCACAACTCACCACCATCTTCTCGCCCGAGCACGGCATCTTCGGACGTCAGGACACCACCGCCATCCAATCCGAAACCGATCCCACCACCGGCCTCCACGTTACCTCGCTCTACGGCGCGCACGACTCCGACCGTCGCCCCTCGCACGAGCAGCTCAAAGACCTCGACGCTGTCGTCATCGATCTGCAGGACGCGGGCGGGCGCTTCTACACCTACGAGACCGTCACCGGCTACTTCCTCGAAGCCGCCGCGCACGAGTTGCACGACTTCCACCATGACCTCAAGATCATCGTCCTGGACCGCCCCGATCTCATCGGCGGCGACGCAGTGCAAGGCCCGGTCTCCGATCCCGGCCTCGAGTCCTACACCGACTACACCTCGCTGCCCGTTCGTCACGGTCTCACGCTGGGCGAGCTCGCCCGCTATGACGACGGCTCCAAAGATCTTGGCGCTGACCTGACCGTGATTCCCATGCGGCATTGGTCGAGGTCCGAGTACTTCGACAACACGCAGCTCCCGTGGACCAATCCCAGCCCGAATCTTCGCTCGCAGACAGCCGCCACGCTGTATCCGGGGCTTGCTTTTCTCGAAACTACTAACGTCTCTGTAGGTCGCGGTACCGCAACGCCCTTCGAACTCTTCGGCGCCGGGCAATCAACGAAAGATGCGAAGACCGGAGTTCAGCCGCCGGGATGGTTTCACGCAGCCGATGTTGCAGCTGCACTGAACGCACGCCGCATCCCCGGCGTGAGCTTCGCCGCAACAACAGCTGCGGTCGTGGAGGACCGCAACCATTACCCCTTCCACGGGCAGACGATCGAGGCCGTTCGCATCAACCTCACCGATCGCAATGCGCTCGATTCACCTGAGCTCGGCATCGAGATCCTCACGGTGCTTCATCACCTCTATCCAACCCGATTTCATCTCGAAAAGACGATGCGCCTGCTGGCCAACGACGCTACGATGAAGGCGCTCGAACGCGGCGACGACCCGCGCGACATCGCAGCAAGCTGGAAGCCCGCACTTGATACCTTCCGCTCCCGGCGGCAGCCCTACCTGCTCTACCACTGAGTTATCTTCCGCCTTGGCGAGCTTCGCGCAGGCTCAGATTTCTGCAAGAGTTTGCATATCTCTGAGAACGATGTTTCCTATTGACGCGATACCTTGGCCGACCGAAGATAATGGGGCTGAGCGAATCCCAAATCAGCATCACACTGCACGAGAGTCTCTACGCAAGGGTGACTCTTTCGTTTAACGCCACCTGGCGTAGCGGACTCGCCACTTCACCCGTATCAAAGTGCCGTTTTATTTGGAGGAAGAAAAATATGAAAATCTGCTTCTCTACAAAGTCTCCATCGTCCACAAGGTCACGCGTCCATGAGATTGCATCGCCCGCGCGCGCGAAGTTGCGCTGGAACGTGGGCATGTCAGCTCTGCTGGCAGCAGCCATGGCTGTTGCGGTTACACCGGCCAGGGCCGATTCGTACAACTTCTCATTTAACGGCGGGACCCTCAGCGGTTCCGGCATTCTCCAGTTTTCGAACACGCCCGTCCCCGGTGTCCCAGGCGCCTTTCAAATTACCGGAATCACCGGCACATTCACAGACACATCCGTTGGAGTTCTTAACCAGCAGATCACCGGTCTCGAAACAACTTCGCTTCCCACCGTCAATCCCGACGGTACGTTCTTCCCTCCCGGCGCGCCTCCCCCCTTCAGCTATGACAACTTGTTTTATCCGGATGGGAACTCGCCTCTGATCTGCCCTCCTCTGGGATCAGGCTATCCCTTCGCTGGCGGCGTGCTCGACATCTATGGCTTGCTATTTGATGTGCAGGGCGGCTACACCGTCGATCTGTGGAGCAATGGCATAACTCCGCCGACTTTCTCCTTCGTCGACTACGAGGCCGACGATGCGTACAACGGAACACCCATCCATCCCAACGATCAAGGGGCTGCTGTACCGATCGCTTTGACCACGAGCCCAACGCCGGAGCCCAGTTCGCTGTTCCTGTTGGGCACAGGCGTGCTTGGTCTCGTCGGCGTGGCCCGTCGCCGGTTTGTCTAGATCGCCTCGCAAGACTGCAACACAAAGCCCCATCGCTTCGGCGGTGGGGCTTTTGTGATTCAGCAATCTCGGTTCGGTCGCGTGTTTGATTCCATGGTCGGGGCGGAGGGATTCGAACCCCCGACCCTCTGCTCCCAAAGCAGATGCGCTACCAGACTGCGCTACGCCCCGACAGCTTCCATTTTCCCACAAACCTCTTGCGAGCCTGATGCGCCGCACTGACTCTGGCCATGGAAAGATCCCGGAAAGATCAATGCCAGCCTGGCGCTCCCGCTGTGTGCAGCAGCGCCCCGCCGATCCATAGCAGCAGCAGGAACGGCAGCATCGCCATCATCAACAGTCCCAGGCCCAGTAACCCCATGAACAGCCAATCCTTCCAGCTATCGCGGCGGCCAACCGCGAGGCTGCGTTCCAGCAGGTGATAATTGCGCCGGTTCGCTCGCCACGCGATGTCGAACGCATCGCCCAGCACCGGCACCATGCCGATACCCACTTCAATCGCGAGGTTAACGACCATGCGCGCAATGGTGACCATCGGCACGCCGCGAAAGAAGGCGGCGAGGACGATGATGCAGCTCGCCAGCCCGCCAAGCAGATCGCCGATGCCGGGAATGAGGCCGACAATGCCATCCAGACCAAAGCGAATATTCGTGCCCGGCACGCGAAACCACGTATCCAGCACGCGCGAGAGCAGGTCAAGATTCTCATCGCGGAACGCGCCGCCTGCGCCGCGCAGCCTCGGACGCAGTCCGCCCGCGGAGACCAGGCCCGGCCGTAACACTTCCCCTTCACTCACGCGCGTCGCCATCTCCTCCTCCTTCGCTCCATGCGAGTTGGATGCTACAATCAACCACGGTACGGCGGCTATAGTTCAGTGGCAGAACGCCGCTCTGTGGCAGCGGATGTCGTGGGTTCGAACCCCACTAGCCGCCCCAAATTCTTCCTCTGCGCAGGGCTTCTTCCTAAGAGCTACAGAAGTCCCGCAAGTCCTGCCGGTCCTATTAGTCCCGCTGACTCCATTCTCGCGCATTCCTGTTCGCGCGTCCTGTGAGACCAAGCCTTGCCGCACGCTTCCTTCGATCCCTCTCCCGCAACTTCGGCTCAGCAGCTCTTCGTCGGCACGTCTGGCTGGGCTTACCCCACATGGAAACCCGCCTTTTATCCGAAAGACGTATCCGCACGAGCCTTTCTTGCCTACTATGCCTCGCAGCTTACCGCCGTCGAGGTGAATTACACCTTCCGCACTCTGCCGTCCAAAACGCAGCTTGAGGGCTGGCTGGCCGCCACGCCGCCTGGATTTCGCTTCAGCTTCAAAGCGCCGCAGCGCATCACGCATTTTGCAAGATTGCGCGATTGCGAAGATCTTGTTGAAGGATTTCTCGCTTCCATCGAGCTCGCCTTCGCCGCAGGCAAACTCGGCCCGCTGCTCTTTCAACTTCCGCCGAACTTCGTCGTAGACCGCGAACGGCTCGCGCGCTTCCTCGATCTCTCCGCGCTTCGCAGCCAGGAGGCTCCTGCGCTCGCCTTCGAGTTTCGCCACGCAAGTTGGTTTACGGACGAGATATTCGTTTTGCTCCGCGAGCACAATGTCGCGCTCTGCGTCGCTGAGAGCGATGAGCTTGCCACGCCGGACATCCGCACCGCCGCGCATCGCTGCTATCGCCTGCGCAAGTCTGGCGGCTATGGCCAGTCCCAGCTCGACAGCTTCGCGGAACGATTTGCCGCGCTGGCTCGCGAGGGTGAGGTGTTCGTCTTCCACAGGCATGAGGACGAGCCCACGGGCGCGCTGAACGCGGTGTATCTGCAACGCCGCGCAGCCGAGTTCGCGAGCCCGCCTCCCCGCGCTCCGAAGAGATCTCGCGAGAGGCTTCCCAGATGACCTGTGCCTGCTCTCCATCGCCAAACTCCTGGCCACCTGAGTTTTTGCCGTTTCATCCGCGTCGATGGCTCTCGAACGGTCATCTCCAGACCATCTTCGGCAATTTCCTCCCCCGCATCAGCACTCTCCCCGAGCCTATCTCGCAGCTTGTGGAGGTTGCGCCGGCGCGCGGCTCGCAGATCGCCAGCCAGGTATTGTGCGAATGCCACTGGCAGCCGCTCGCCGAGCGCTCCACCCGGCCGACGGCCATCATTCTTCACGGCCTTGAAGGCTCTTCGTATTCGCAATATGTGGTCGGCAATGCCAACAAGCTGTGGGAGGCCGGCTGCAACGTCATCCGCATGAATATGCGCAACTGCGGCGGTACGGAACGTCTCACGCCGACGCTCTATCACTCCGGTCTCTCCGCCGACGTCGAGCACGTCATGCGTTTCTTCATCGAGAGCGAAGGCCTTCGCTCCATCTCTCTTATTGGTTACTCGATGGGCGGCAATCTCGTGCTGAAACTCGCCGGCGATCTCGGCGAAGCAGCGCCGCCCGAGCTTCGCAGCGTCGTCGGCGTTTCGCCGGCCATCGATCTCGCCGCCTCAGCCGACGCGCTCCACAAGCTCCCTAATCGTCTTTACGAACGCAGATTCCTGCGCGCACTCCTCAAGCGGTTCCGCTCGAAAGCTACACTCTTTCCGCGCGCCTTTGACGCCCAAAGAGCCACCGGCATCAGCTCGCTGCGCGAGTTCGACGACCGCATCACAGCCCTCTATTCCGGCTTTCAGTCGGCCGACGATTACTACTCCCGTGCCGCCGCCGCGCGTGTGCTCGACAGCATCGCCGTACCGGCGCTTCTGCTTCATGCCTGCGACGATCCGTTCGTCCGGCTGACCTATGCTACCCGCGCCGCGATCGCGGCTAATCCGCATATCACGCTGCTCGAAACCGACCATGGCGGCCACTGCGCGTTCCTCGCCACGCCCGAACCCACCAGCGGCAATGACGGCTACTGGGCCGAGCACACTACGCTGCGCTTCATCCTCGCCCACGCACAGCCGGAGGCGACCGTCAGCCTCTCTGGAAGCTCCATCGCAACAGCCACTGTCCGCGACGCTGTATCCTAAGAACAAATGCTAGCCGAATGGTCTGCTGAGTGCTCCGCCGATGCAACTGTGCTTGTCATCCCCTGGACTGATCCGGAGACCGGCGCGCATTTCGTAAATCTCCGCAGCGAGCCTTACGATCTCTCCGAGATTCCTGAAGCCGAACGCCAACCGGTGCTGGGTCGCGCCCTGCGCGCGCTGAATGCCGCCCGCTCGCCCTTCATCACCGCCAAGTGCGACGCCTGGGCCCTCTCTGCACACGACAGCCCGGGCGAGCTGGAACCGCTGCGCCATGAGCTCATGTTGCCCACAGAGGAGGTCGTCTGCGCCTTCACCAGTTACATTGACATCCTCTGGCGCGAGCGGGCGGTCTTTGCCTCCTCGCACCAGCAGCAGGACAGGCTGGACCGCATCGCCCGCCGCGCGACCAAGCTCCCGCACGCCGAAGCCGCGGTGCAATGTGTTCTTCGTCCCGCGATGCTGGACGTTGATGCGCCACTCGAGGGCTTTGTAACCACACTGTACGTCACCGGCGTCGGGCCGGACGCCGATCTAGCCCACCGCCGATGGGCCGACGCGCTCGAAGACATCGTCGATCTGTTGCGCAGCCGCGAGTTCGAGCCCAATCGTCTCTCCGCTACAATCGACCTGTAGCTCGGAGTCTCTCCACGTGCACTCCTGAGCCCACCACGGGCGAGTAGCTCAATTGGATAGAGCACCGGCCTTCTAAGCCGGTGGTTGCAGGTTCGAGCCCTGCCTCGCCTACCACTCACGATTCGGCGCACCTCAGCGAGGTGGTACCGATGTCCAAAGCAAACAGGCAGTGTGGCAGCCAGCCAGACGCCAAGCAATCACAAACAACCAAAGGCTTCAAGGGGTTCGATAAAGACCTCAAGTGCCGCGACTTTCAGTATGAGGTCGGCAAAACCTTTACCCATAAAGGTAAGCCGTCTCTCCGCGTGAGCGGTATCCACTTCTGCGAGAACCCACTCGATGTGCTGAAGTATTATGGCGTCGCGAACGGCAACCGCTTTGCCACCGTCGAGACCGATGATGTTAGCGAAGAGCGCGAGAAGGAAGATAGCAAGCGCGTCGCGAAGTCGCTACACATCACTGCCGAAATCACGCTATCGCGTCTGATCGGCGCTGGCATTCGGTTCATCTTCGACAAAGCATCGAAGCCCACCAGCGGCGACTACGCCCACAGCGCCACCAGCGGCTACTCCGCCCACAGCGCCACCAGCGG
>DATCFM010000024.1:0-26729 GCA_036509515.1 Acidobacteriaceae bacterium | reverse complement strand
GCGGCGGAGACGAGGATCTCGGGCTCGGTCTTGCTGTTGGTCTTTTCAAGTTTCAGCGGCGAGAGTTTGTCGAGGAGGCCTTGAATCTCTTTCAGTGATTTGAGGACGGCGGCGGACGATTGTTTGTCGTTGAGCTCGACGGCGCCGCCGAGGTTGAACCATTGTTCGATCTGCTGGGTGTCGACGCCAGCGAAGTAGCTGTCGAAGATGGAGGAGACGGCCTGGCGGATGATCTCGCGCATGACGGCGTCGGAGCCACGCAGCTCGCCTTCGTATTCGAGCTCGACCTTGCCGGTGATGCCGGGGAGCGCAGCGTAGATGTCGCCGACGCGTGGGACGACGAGCGATTCGCCGTGCAGAAGGGCGCGGCGCTCGGCGTTCGAGAGGACTAATTCCATGGTGGAAATGGGAAGGCGCTGGGAGACGCCGGAGCGCTTGTCGACCTTCTTTTCCTCGCGGGCGACGAAAGCGATCTGCTCGACGATCTGGCGGATGTAGTGCGGGATGTGAATGCGCTGTATGGCGTTGTCGTCGGCGGTGTAGGTGCGCGCGGTCCAGGCCTCCTGCTCCGTGATGCTGATGGCTTCGTCGAGCGATTCGGGGTAGTGTGTGCGGATCTCGGAGCCGATGCGGTCTTTGAGCGGGGTGACGATCTTGCCACGCGCGGTGTAGTCCTCGGGGTTGGCGGAGAAGACGATGGCGACATCGAGTTCGAGGCGTACGGGGTAGCCCTTAATCTGGACGTCGCCCTCCTGCATGATGTTGAAGAGCGCGACCTGGATCTTGCCGGCGAGGTCGGGCAGCTCGTTGAGGGCGAAGATGCCGCGGTTGGCGCGGGGGAGCAGGCCGTAGTGCATGGTGAGCTCGGAGCCGAGCTCGTGGCCGGAGCGCGCGGCCTTGATGGGGTCGACGTCGCCGATGAGGTCGGCGACGGTGACGTCGGGGGTGGCGAGCTTTTCGATGTAACGCTCGATGGGCGTCATCCAGGCAATGGGCGTCGCGTCGCCGAGCGAGGCGATGAGGTCTTTGGAGAATTTGCTGAGCGGAGCGTAGGGATTGTCGCGCAGCTCGGAGCCAGCGACGTAGGGCGCGTAGGGATCGAGGAGCGTGGTGAGCGCGCGCAGGATGCGGGATTTGGCCTGGCCGCGCAGGCCGAGCAGGATGAAGTTGTGGCGCGAGAGGATCGCGTTGACGACCTGCGGGATGACCGTGTCGTCGTAGCCGATGACGCCAGGGAAGAGCGGTTCGGGTTCCGGATTGCCGCGGGCGCTCTCAGCGTTGGCGGGCGCGGCGGCGATCTTGCGCAGGCGAGCGATGAGGTTGTCGCGGAGCTCGTCTTTGACAGAGCGGCCGACGCGCTCGGGCGTGAATTCGGGAGACTTGCGAAGCTGGCCCAGGATGCTTGGAAGCGCGTTTCGAGGCATAGATACAAGTATAGATGTCGCGCAGCGGCGGCCGGATTCTATGCGGGTTCTTGCTTATTCGCTCCAGGAGACGGAGCGGACGCCGGGGAGCGTGCGAAGTGCGGCGATGGCGGCAGGGGTGTGCGGGCTGACGAAGGCGCGCTCGCGCCAGTGGACCGTGCATTGAAGCGAGCTGAGGGTGGCGGCGGGATTGTAGATGGGACTCCAGCGCGAGAAGTTGCAACCGGCGGCGAGGATGTGGCGACGGAGATCTTCTTCGGAGGGCGCGGCGGCGTCGAGCGTGAGAGTGAGATCGCCATGGTGCTCGCGGGGAAGCAGGCTTTCGATGCGCTGCAGGCCCCAGAGAATGACGATGGCGAGCACAGCGGCGACGCATCCGGTACGGAGCTGGCCGCCGCCGAAGAGCAGGCCGAGGACGGTGACGTACCAGAGCGTGGCCGCGGTGGTGACGCCGGTGGTGAGCTGGTTGTCGCGCTTGAAGATGACGCCCGCGCCGATGAAGCCGATGCCGGAGAGGATGCCCAGCGGAAGGCGCATGAGGTCGTTCATGACGAAGGAGTTGCCTGGGCGGCCAGCCAGGGGAAGGAGCAGGTTGACCTGCAGCATAGCGAAGGTGGCGGCCAGGCAGACGAGCATGACGGTGCGAAGGCCGGCGGGGCGGCCGCGCTCGTCGCGGTTGAGACCGATGAAGAAGCTGGCGACGACGGCGAGCGTGAGGCGGAGGGCGATCTGTTCCCAGGTGAGCGTGATCGGCATGGGCGGGTTTTCTCCCGCCTGAGAGTTTACTGCGGAATGTCGTCGAGCATGGCCTGCATCTCACCGGCGGCGCGGCGGTGCAGCTAGCTCACTTAGCCGTTTGCACGGAACAGTCGGTGAGTTTGTAGCGCCAGACCTCGTGGTGACTTTCTCGATTGACGACCATCTGCGCGGGGATCTCGAACCCGGCGATGGTTTGGTAGGTGTAGGTGAAGATGAGGCGATTGCCGGTCTTGAAATTTCCATCCTCGCCCATCGTCCACGAGCCCAAGAGAAGGCCTTGCAGACCCGGATGGAACTCAAACTCCTGCCGGTCGGAATCGGAACCTTTGACTCCCATGCTCTGAAGACTCATGTCACGCGTTAGCCTCATCGCTACGTCGATATTCTGGATTTTGAATCCGAGCTGGTAGCCAGAGCCGGATGATTCGAAATGGGCGGGCGTGCCGGTGGACGGTAGCAATGCGTTGTTGCTTGCGACCAGCCAAGTGCGCAGGCTGAAACGAACCGCGTGCTTGAGGAGGCCCTCGGCCATCCCTCCGCGAGGAAGCTGCTTCTCCTGTTCCTCCGTCATGCCGGATGATACGACGGCATCCTCCCGCGTGACGGTCACGCGGTTACGAATGGGCTGGATGGACTTCTCGATTTCTTCGTCCGTGCCTTCATCGCCGACGCGATAGGTATCTGCCCAATGCTGCTTCCAGTCGAAGTCCACAGCGCAATCGAAGGATTTCAGGTTCCTTTCAAAGGGGGCGTCATACTTTGCTCGGGCCTGTTGGAGGAGCGACGCGTCGTTTGAGGTTCCCTGCGCGTGGCAAAACACCGCGCAAAGGCTAAACGCCAAGATTGAGTAGAGAAATCGCATGAAGCATCGTAAACGACCCTGCGTCTGGGTTACAGCCGCTAGCCAAGGTCGTCGAGCATGGCCTGCATCTCGCTGGCGGCGTGGTCGTTGTGGGTGCGGGCGGCGGCGGCGAGACCGGCTTCGAGGCGCTGCCTGGCGTCGGCGGCGCGGCCGAGCTTGAGCAGCGTCTGCGCGGACATCTGGTAGGCGGGAACGTAATCGGGGTTGTGCTGGGTGGTGGTCGCGAACTCGCGGAGGGCGTCGTCGAGGCGGTCTTCGGCGGCGTAGGCCATGGCGAGGCCGTAGCGGGTGAAGGCGTCGGTGGGGTGCTCGGCGAGGATTTCGGTGAGCATGGCGATCTTGTCCATGCACCTTATTGTGGCAGGTCTGAGAGGCAGTGAGCTTATGGAATGAAGACGACGCGCTCGCCGGGGTCAGGCTGGTTCCAGACGGAGGCCCGGCTGCAATTGGGGCGAAGATTTAGAATAGAAGTCAGTCCAGACGGTGATTCAGAGTTGAGTGAAAGTGTGGCAGATCAATGAGTGAAGGTGTGGCGGCGCGGGCTGTGGCAGAGTCGCAGTCCGAGCGCAGCGAGATTATCTTTCCCGGGGATGCGAACGCGATCGGGAACCTGTTCGGCGGGCGGCTGATGCAGTTCATTGACCTGGTCGGGGCCATGGCCGCGAGCCGTCATGCGCGGGCGTACACGGTTACGGCCTCGATGGACCACCTGGACTTTGTGGCGGGGGTGAAGGTCGGCGATCTGCTGATTCTGAAGTCGAGCGTGAACCGGGCGTACCGGACCTCGATGGAGGTTGGCGTGAAGGCGATGGTGGAGGATGTGCGGGAGGGGCGGCTGCGGCATGTGTCGTCGGCGTATCTGACGTTTGTGGCTGTCGACCAGACCGGGCAGAGGATTGAAGTTCCGCAGGTCATCCCGCAGACCGAGCACCAGAAGCGGCGGTTTGAGGATGCGGGGCGGCGAAGAGAGATGCGCTCGGGCGAGGTGCAGCGGCGTAAGGATTTGCGAGCGAAGCTGCCGCCGGAGTGGCATCTGTGAGGCAGACGGTAGAGGGTAGACAGTAAACAGTAGAGGGAAAGCAAGGCGATTGATGGGACATAGTGGACATGGAATGCAGGGACAACCGATGGGACCGCAGGCGCTGCCGGGCGTACAGTATGTGATCGCGGTGGGTTCGGGCAAGGGCGGCGTTGGCAAGACGACCGTCGCGGTGAACCTGGCGGTGAGCCTGGTGAAGCTGGGCTATCGCGTGGGGCTGCTGGATGCGGACATCTATGGGCCGAATGTGCCGACGATGCTGGGCGTGACGCGGCAGCCTTCGATCCTGGAAGGCAACATCATTGAGCCGCTGTCGGCGCATGGTGTGCGATTTATGTCGGTGGGGCTGATCTCGCCGGGCGACAAGCCGATGGTGATGCGCGGACCGATGCTGCATGGCATCATCAAGCAGTTTCTGCAGCAGGTGGCGTGGGGCGAGCTGGACTTTCTCATCGTCGATCTGCCGCCGGGCACGGGCGATGTGGTGATCTCGCTGGTGCAGACGGTGCCGCTGACCGGAGCGATTGTGGTCTCGACGGGGTCGAGCGTGGCGCTGCAGGACGCGCGCAAGGCGCTGGAGATGTTTCACCAGGTGAATGTCGAGGTGCTTGGGCTGGTGGAGAACATGAGCCAGATGACGCTGCCGGACGGCACGGTGATTGATGTGTTTGGCGCGGGCGCGACGGAGCAGACGGCGAAGCAATATAACCTGCCGTTCCTGGGCTCGGTCGATCTCGATCCGCAGGTTCGCGAGGGCGGCGATCGCGGTTTGCCCGCGTCGCTTGCAGGCGATGCGACAGCGCGAGGGCGTGAGTTTGCCGCGATTGCGAAGAAGGTGATTGAGCGGGCTGAGCAGGTGGCCGCGCGGAGCGAGAATGTGCTGGAGATAAGTTAGGAGTTAGGGAGTTAGGAACTACGGATGCGTTCGGAGATTACAGGTCGGCAGCGGGAGATTCTCACGGTGATCGTGGAGCAGTACATCGCCACGGGTGAGCCGGTGAGCTCGGGCGCGGTCGCTCGTTCGGCGGAGCTGGCCGGCGGCGCGTCGAGCTCGGCTACGATTCGCAATGAGATGGTGGAGCTGGCGGATGCCGGCCTGCTGGAGCAGCCGCATACGTCGGCGGGGCGTGTGCCCTCGGCGCGGGCGTTTCGGATGTATGTGGAGCAGTTGAGCGGCGACCATGCGCGGCGGCTGCCGGGGCCGAGCGCGGCGGAGGTGCAGTCGCGGATCGATACGAGTCTGGCCGGCGTTGCAGGCGCGGAGGCTTTGCTGGAGCGCACGTCGCATGTGCTGGCGGTGCTGTCGAGCGGCGTGGGCGTGGCGATGTCCGCGGCGCCCACACTGGATATGCTGGAACATGTGCACTTCAGCCGGTTGGCGGAACGGCGCGTGCTCGCGGTAGTGGTGGCGCGCAGCGGCATGGTGCGCGATCGGGTGCTGGCGCTGGACCGGGATCTGACGATGCTGGAGCTGGAGACGGCTTCGAATTTTCTGAATGAGCACTTTCGCGGATGGAGTGTGGATCGGGTGCGCGCAGAACTCGCGCGACGCGTCGAGAGTGAGCGCAGCGCGTATCAGCAGATGATGGAAGCGGCCCAGCAACTATGGACGCGTGCGGTCGCGCAGACGACGGTGATCGAGCAGACGGTGTTCGTCGACGGTGTGGCGAACCTGCTTGGACTGCCGGAGGATCGTGCGCGTCTGCGCGAGATGCTGACGGCGCTCGAGACCAAGGAGCGGCTAATCGAGCTGCTGAATGCCTATATCGATGCCAAGCAGGAGTCGGTGCGAGTGGTCTTCGACCTGGAGGAGCAGGCGCCGGAGATGGCCGGACTGGTGCTGATTGCGGCGCCGGCGCGTGTGGCGGGCGAGAACGTAGGGTCGGTGGGCGTGATTGGCCCGAAACGAATGAATTATCCAAGCAATATGAACGCTGTGGCGTATGTGGCGCAGATGCTGGAACGCGCGCTGGTGCGTTCGTCGTAGCTGGGCATCTGAAGTAGTGGAGACTTTTTATGAGCAATGTTCGCGAGCACGTCGCGCGGTGGTCACGCGCAGGGAACCACGGAGCCGGGACCCAAAGAGCCGGGAATCAGGGAAAGGATGGACGGATGACGGAGACGGAAGAGATACAACGGGTGGACGGATCAGAGACTGAGAGCGCTGAGCAGGAAGGGATGAGCGGCCAGGCGCAGGTCGCCGAGAGTGACGCGCAGGCGGCTGAGCTGGCGGCGCTGCGCGAGGAGCGCGATGCGCTGAAGGACCAGCTGGCACGGCTGCAGGCGGAGTTCTCCAACACGCGCAAGCGGGAGATCAAGGAGCACCAGGACGCGCGCGATTATGCGGTACAGGGTGCGGTCGAGCCGTTCCTCGGTGTGATGGACAACTTTCAACTTGCTCTGAATGCGAAGGGATCGGTTGACCAGTTGCGCGCGGGCGTAGAGCTGATTCTGAAGCAGATGGATGAGGCGCTGCGGGGACTGAATGTGCAGCCGGTGGAGACTGTCGGCGCACAGTTCGATCCGCGCGTGCATGAGGCGCTGGGCAGCGAGGAGCGCGAGGATGTTCCGGATCACCAGGTGATTGAGGAGATCCGGCGCGGGTACAAGCTGCGCGATAAATTGCTGCGGCCGGCGCTGGTGAAGATTGCGGCGAATGCGAAGCAGGTTAATGAGTAATAGACAGTAGAGATTAGACAGTAGGCAGTCGAGAGACGGAACACGAGTGTGTAGATGGCGACAGCGACGATGAAGATGGACTATTACGAGGTTTTGCAGGTGGAGCGCACTGCGAGCGATGCGGAGCTGAAGGCTGCGTATCGCAAACAGGCGATGCAATACCACCCGGACCGCAACCCGAACAATCCGGATGCGGAGGAGAAGTTCAAGGCGTGCAGTGAGGCGTACCAGGTGCTGAGCGATCCGGACAAGCGCGCGGCGTACGACCGCTATGGTCATGCGGGCGTGGGCGGCGCGGGCAATCCGTTCGCCGGCGGAAGTCCGTTCGGACAGGGCGGGCCGTTCCAGCAGGGCGACTTCGGAGACATCTTCGGCGATCTGTTTGGCGAGATGTTCAACATGGGCGGACGCGGCGGGCGGGCCTCACGGGCGCAGCGCGGACGCGACCTGAAGTTCGACCTGCGGCTGGAGTTCGAGGAGGCGGTCTTCGGCGTGGAGCGCGAGATTACGATTCGGCGCGCGGAGGCTTGCAGCGATTGCAGTGGAACGGGCTCCGAGGGCGGCAAGCAGCCGGAGACCTGTCAACAGTGCGGCGGGCGTGGACAGATTCGTACCCAGCAGGGGTTCTTCTCGGTCGCGCGGACGTGCCCGGTATGCTCGGGAACGGGATCGGTGATTCGCAATCCGTGCAAGACCTGCCGCGGCGATGGGCGCGTGCAGCGCGAGCACACGATTGCGGTGAAGGTTCCGGCCGGCGTGGAGAATGAGACGCGCATTCGTTACGGCGGCGAAGGCGATGCAGGCAAAGGCGGCGGACCGTCGGGCGACCTGTATGTCGTGCTCGAGGTGAAGGCGCACAAGTTTTTCGAGCGCGACGGCGATGATCTGCACTGCGTGATGCCCATCAGCTTTCCGCAAGCGGCGCTGGGAACGGAGCTGGTGATTGAGACGCTGCATGGGCCGGAGACGCTGAAGGTTCCGGAAGGAACGCAGAGCGGCAAGGAGTTTCGCATGCGCGGCAACGGTGTTCCGCACCTGAACTCCCATGGCAAAGGCGACCTGATTGTCGAGGTCCGTGTGCAGACGCCGGCGAAGCTGACCAAGCAACAGAAGGAGCTGATGCGGCAGCTGAGCGAGACGATCAGTGTGGAGAATACGCCGCAGTCGCGCGGCATCTTCGGCAAGGTGAAAGAGATGTTTTCGTAAGAGGGACAGTAGAGGGGAAGACAGTAGACAGTAGAGCGGCCGGGATGACTCGGCCGCTTTTCTTTTGCGGCTAAAGAAGAGCGGAGCAGATGCTGAGGGCGGCGATGGCGGCGGTTTCGGCGCGGAGAATGCGTGGGCCGAGCGTAATCGGCTGCCAGGCATGATTGGCGAAGAGCTGCATTTCGTCGGCGGTCCATCCGCCTTCGGGGCCAACGGCCAGAGCGATGTTGCTGAAGGATGCGGCTGGATTCGAGGCATGCTGGAGTGCCGCGGCGAGCGTGTTGTCCTGCTCGGTTTCGGCGAGCAGGAGCTTGACCGGCGTGGTGATTTCGGCGAGCGCTTGCTTGAGCGGGAGTGGGTTGTCGATTTGCGGGAGATCGCTGCGGCGAGATTGCTGTGCGGCCTCAAGGACGATGCGACGCCAGCGTTCGACACGTTTGGCGGAGGCGAGCGCGAGATGTTTTTCAGTGCGTCGCGCAAGGACAGGTGTGATGCGCGCGGCGCCAAGCTCGGTGAGTTTTTCGAGACCCCACTCATAGTGATCGAACTTGATGACGGCGAGAAGAAGGTGAACGGGAAGCGCAGCTTCGGCCTCGAGTTCCTCGCCGAGAGCGAAGGCTACCTCCCTTTCGCTGACGTTGACGACTGTGGCACGGCGGAGGAATCCGTTGGCTACAACGTCGAAAATTTGTCCCGGTTCGGCGCGGAGAACGCGGGCGAGGTGGACCGCCTGGTCGCCGGTGAGCGAGGCGGTCGAGTCGGTGAAGATGTCGGCGATCCAGCGGCGGCGCGTCATAGAGATCAGATTTTAGATTTTAGATGTTAAACGAAGGAGCTTTCAAAGGCGCATGAATATTGGCGATTAAACACCTCGGGGAACGCCTTGTATCGCGTCCCCCGAGTGTGTTGCCTTGGTTTGATGCTTTGCCTTGGTTGCGTTTGCCTGCGCTCCCAATCGATGAAGGTCATCGACGCCGCTCTCGCTCTGCGAGGTGGCTAACGAAGGTATAGATTTCCTGCGCCACAGAGTCAAGAGAAAAAAGAAGATTAGGAGCAAAATTTCTGACCGGCTTTGCACAGATCGACCCGATATTTCGACGGCCGAGGCAGAGATCGATCCTCTCGCGACGTCGAATGTGAAGAGGATGGAACGCGGCGCGTGTTATCTCGGCGGACGTATACTACGGCGTTCGCGAACACTCGTAGATGTTTGCGGTGGATGCAGGTTGCGATGAGGAGAATGTTATGCGTGAGGTTGTGATCGTCAGCGCGGTGCGCACACCGGTTGGAAAGTTTCTCGGCGGGCTCTCGTCGCTGAGCGCGGTGGAGCTGGGTGCGATTGCCATCCGCGCAGCGGTAGAGCGCGCGGGAGTCGCCGCGGAAGCTGTCGACGAATGCGTGATGGGATGCGTACTGCCGGCCGGGTTGGGACAAAATCCCGCGCGGCAGGCGGCGTTACGCGGTGGTTTGAGCGACAGCGTGAGCGCGCTGACCATCAACATGGTGTGCGGATCGGGGTTGCGCGCGGTGGGTCTCGCGGCACGGGAGATTGCCGAGGGCGATGCGGAGATTGTGGTGGCGGGCGGCATGGAGTCGATGTCGAATGCGCCGTACCTGCTGCCCGGAGCGCGCAAGGGAATGCGCATGGGCAACAGCACTGTGGTGGACTCGATGGTGCGCGACGGTCTGTGGTGTGCGTGCGAGGACTTTCACATGGGCGAGACCGCCGAGCTGGTCGCGGACAAGCACGGCATCACACGCGAAGAGCAGGACCGGTTCGCGCTGGAGTCGCATCGCCGTGCGGGTGAGGCCTGGAGGCAGGGACGGTTCGATGCAGAGGTGGTGACTGTCGAGGTTCCGGGCAAGAAGGGGAGCACGACGGTGACGCGTGATGAGAGCGTTCGCGAAGACACAACCCTGGAGGCGCTGGCGGCACTGAAGCCGGCGTTCCGCAAGAATGGGACGGTGACGGCTGGAAATGCTCCAGGGGTGAACGATGCGGCAGCGGCGGTCGTGGTGATGTCCGCGGACAAGGCGCGCGAGTTGAAGCTGAAGCCGATGGCGACGATCCGCGCGCAGGCGACCAGCGGCGTTGCGCCACGGTGGGTGATGCTGGCTCCAGTGATCGGCGTGCAGCGAGTGCTGAAGCGCGCGGGATGGGTGATGAGCGATGTCGATCTGTTCGAGTTGAACGAGGCGTTCGCAGTGCAGGCGTTGGGCGTGACGAAGGAGCTCGGACTGGATATGGAGCGCGTGAATGTGAACGGAGGCGCGGTGGCGATTGGGCATCCGATCGGCGCAAGCGGCGCGCGAATTTTTGTGACGCTCCTGCATGAGATGCAGCGGCGCAATGTTCACAAGGGCGTGGCGGCGCTTTGCCTGGGTGGGGGGAACTCGGTGGCCTTGGCGGTGGAGCGACCATAGGTTTCAGTGAAACTTTGCGAGCTTCCTGTCGTTCCGCGCGCGGCCGGTACTTTCGTGCGGAGAATTGCGGCGAAGGAAACTCGGGCTGCGATATAGTGGCTGTCATGTCTCCCCTGCTTCGGTCTCTTTCCCTCGCTTTGGCGATGGCGGTTGTGCCATCGGTGTGTCTTGCGCAGCTTTCAGCTCCAGTGATTGAACCCAGCGGAGCAGCTCGGCCTGCTAATAGGGAAGGTACCTATGCTTCCTTGCGAGGAGCATTGCCCGCCGGTCCCGGCGTGAGCGTGAAGGATCTGACGCTGAAGCGACAGGGCGGCGAGTTCCGCTTTGACGATGGAACCTTCTTCTTCTATGGCCCGGTGAATGGATGGGTGACGGGCGCGGTGTTCGTCGGCAAGGGACACTTCACACTCACACCGACGGATGTGAACGAGCAGCACTCGCTGGCGCTGCTGACCAAAAGCACGACGATGAGCGAGGAGTTCTCGAGTGTTGTGCTGCGGTTTACGGATGGCACGGCGGAGGAGATTCGCAAGGCGTCGAGCGGAGCCTCGAGCGCCGATGCGGCCGATGCAGCGAAGGTGGCGGAGGAGCTGGCCAAAGGTTTTCGCGACACCATCCACGACAATTTGGTGGTGCGCCTGCTGGAAGACGTTTCGAGCGGCAAGCCCGAGGACGGCGCGGGGCACTTCTTTCTGGCCTCGTTCCGCGCAGGGGGCTTCTTTGCAGGCAAGAATCTGCTTTTCATCGTGGATCCCGAAGGGGCGATCGGAGCGGATGGCGATCAGGTGGAGCTGGCAACCTGGGATGGCGACTACGGACTTCACGCGTGGGTGGCCTACCGGATGCAGGGGCCGGCGGAGAGTGCGCTGATTGTGCCGACGCATGTCACGGATGAAAACATCGATATCTCGATGGAGAAATCGGGAAAGCTGACTTGCGCGGCAACGGTGTCGTTGGTGGTGAACCTGCCCGGGTTGCGCGTGGTGCAATTCCATCTGTTCCCGACGCTGCGAGTTTCAGGTGTGTACAGCGATACAGGATTGCCGCTGGATTTCATTCAAGAGGATAAAAGGCTCGATCCGGACTTCGCCGTCGAGCTGCCCCAGGGAGCGAAGCAGGGGCAGGCGATGCGGTTGCTCATCAAATACTCCGGCCCGGACGCGGTGCAGCGTGAGGGTCAAGGCGTCTATGACCTGGCGCATGAGGCGCGCGAGTCATGGTATCCGGCGGGACGCGAGGTCGCCGGCGGCTTCGCGAACTATCGGCTGACGTTCCATTTGCCCAAAGGCCTGCAGGCAGTCGCGACCGGAGATCTGGTGAGCCATGATCGTGACGGCAATCTGGAACGCTATGTATGGGCCACCCAAGCGCCGCTCCCGATTGTCGGTTTCAACATTGGGGACTTCAAAGAGCAAGAGATCAAGACGCCGCAGGGTTTTGCGGTGGATGGGTATGCGGATAACAATCTGCCCGACTGGGTTGCGAATGCGGCAAACCAGGGCAACGGAAGCCTGGCGACTCCGCCCGGTTTGAGGGACCAGATCGCGCAGGGAGATATGGCGATCCAGATTTATAGCAACTATTACGGCAAGCTCCCCTATGGCCACGTTTCACTGACACAGCAGAACTCCTGCCTCGATGGGCAAGGCTATCCGACGATGGTGTACCTGCCGATCTGCGCCTTCTGGGACGCGACCGAGCAGCATACTTTTGGGCTGCGCGACTTCGATATGCCCGAGTTCTGGAAGGTGGTGACGCCGCATGAGGTGGCGCATCAGTGGTGGGGCGACCTTGTTGGCTGGTCGAGCTATCGCGACCAGTGGATGAGCGAAGGGTTTGCGGACTTTTCGGCGGGACTGTTCCTGTTGAACACCTCGCCCAAGCTGGACGACTACCGCGAGTTCTGGAATGACGAGCATCGCATGCTGTTTGAGAAGAGCAGCAATGGGAAACGGCCGGTTGACGTCGGTCCGGTGACCATGGGCTATCGCGTGAACAATGCCAAGACCGGCGACGAGGTCGCTCGCGCGGTGATCTATGCCAAGGGCGCCTATATTCTGCACATGGTGCAGATGATGTACTGGAGCAAGCCATATAAAGACGAGCCGTTCAAGCACTCGATGCAGGAGTTTGTGAAGGAATACAGCGGCAAGGCGGCGTCAACCGAGGACTTTAAGCGCTCGCTCGAAAAGACCATGCCGCCCTGGGTGGATATGGAACATAACGGCAAGCTGGACTGGTTCTTCAACGAGTACGTCTATGGCACGGAGATTCCGCACTACGATCTCACCTCGAATTTCACGACGGATCCGGATGGCACAACGTCCGTGCACTTCAAGCTGACGGAGAGTGGTGTCTCCAGCAACTTTATGATGCCGGTGCCGATCTACCTGCAGCTGAACAACGGCGTCACTACACGGTTAGGCGATATGCAGATACGCGGCGATCTGACGGTAGAGCATACAGTGAAGCTGGGCAAACTGCCCTCGCCGGCCAAGAAGCTGCTGCTGAATTACAACAACGATGTGTTGAGCGACTAGGGGTGAGGCTTACTGTTTCGGCGGCGCGTCCGGTTTGGGCTTCGAGCTGTCCGCAGGCGCATTGGGCAGCGTCTGGTCACCGTAGTGGATGGTTACATTGGAGTGGAAGTTGAAGCGCTTGTAGTCGGTGAAGCGGACGACGGCGCGCATGTGCACGTCCTCGGAGAGCGCGCCGTTCTGGGCGGGAAAGTGCAGCACGCCCTCGGCCTTGGTGTAGACCGGGAACCAGTAGTTGCCGTCGATCTGCTCGTAGTAAGTGGTGAAGGGCGGCGAGAGATCCGCATGCCCGGGGCGCGTGTCCTGCGGGACGTTGAGGCCGTTGACCAGGACGATCTCGTCGTCCTGCTGATCGACCCAGACCTTGCCCTGAAAGTATCGGTGGCCTTTGACGAACTGCTTGGGCGCGCAGTCGAAGACGTAGGTGTTCAGCTCGTCGACGCGCTGCTTGCCGAGGTAAGTGAGGTTGTAGTCGGGGAGCTGCGCGGTGGTAAGGATGAACGGAATGCGCTCGGCGATGTCGCGCATGTCGCTCTCGGTAAGCATGACCCGCTCCAGGGTGTTCTGAGGCGCATAGACAACGTGCTCGACGCGGTGGCCCTGGGGATCGAAGGTGATGTCGGTGACCTCTTTGTATTCACCATCGGGCTTCTCGGTGTCGTCGGAGATGGTGTCGACGGTGACAATCTGGCGGAACTCGTATTGGTTGCGCGCCTCCTCGAAGGCGGTCTCTCGCGCGCCCATGTGCTGGAGGATCTGGTCGATGGTCGCGCCGGCGGGCTGTGCGGGATCGAGCGGGCCGAAGCCCTGCTGCGCGAGTGCGGGTGCGGCGAGGGCGGCGAGGACAAGCGAGATGGGGAGAAGGTTGCGGAGCATGAGATTACGGCGCTGCCTATCAGTACTGCCTATGAATGTAGACGGTGCGGGAGAGGAAAAGGTTTTGGCAGCGTCCGGCGGGCTGCCCACTGTGGCAAAAACTGCGCTCTCGTGCAGTCGAGCGGTAGACTGGCGCGATGAGATTGATCGCGTGTCTCTTCGCCACTGCCCTGACCGCCCTCTTCACAGCCAGCCCCCTTGTGGCCCAGCAACAGTCCAAGCGTCCGATGACGTTTGCCGACCTGATGGCGATGAAGCGGGTGAGCGATCCGCAGATATCGCCCAGCGGGAGGTGGGTGCTGTTCTCGGTGACGGATGTGTCGCTTGACAAGAACACGAAGACGAATCACCTTTGGGCGGTGCCGCTCGACGGCAGTGTGAAGGAGCACGAAGTTACGGGCGGGAGCGGCGAGTCGAATGGAAGATTTTCGCCGGACGGCAGGTGGGTGATGTACTCGGCGGACGACCATGGCAAGGGGGAGATCTTTGTTGCGCCGTGGAAAGAGGCGGATGGGACGGTAGGGTCGGGGCATGCGGTGACGTCGCTGGAGACGGAGGCGGATGGGGCGATCTGGGCTCCTGATTCGAAGTACTTCGTGTTTGTCTCGAACGTGTATCCGGAGTGCGAGAGTCACGCGCCGATGGGCTCGCAGCGCAATGACGAAGAGGCGCAGTGCAACGCGCAGAAGGATGCGGCGGCGGCGAAGAGTCCGGTGAAGGCGCTGGTGTTTACGCATCTGCTGTATCGGCACTGGGACCACTACCTCGGCAACAAGCGCTCGCACATCTTCTATGGCGATGTGGATGGAAGCGCACCTGAGGACCTGACGCCGGCGAGCGTCATCGGCGACCACGTGGCGCCGACGTTTTCGCTGGGTGGGCCGCTGGGCTATGCGATCTCGCCGGATGGGAGGGAGATTGCGTATGTTGTGAATACGGATAAGGTTCCGGCGGAGTCGACGAACAACGATATCTATGTGCTGCAGGTCGGTGAGGAACCGAGCACGGCGAAGAAGGTGTCAACGGCCGCGGGCAGCGATGACGGGCCGCAGTACTCGCCGGATGGCAAGTGGCTCGCGTGGCGGTCGCAGGCGAGGAATGGATATGAGTCAGACAAGTTTGATCTGGTGGTGATGGATCGCGCCTCCAACCAGATTCGCGATCTCACTACAAAGTTCGATAGTTGGGTGGATGAATTTTCCTGGAGCAAGTCGGGAAATATCGAATTCACTGCTCCTCATCATGGTGAGGAAGCCATTTACGATGTGTATTCGGGAATCCAAGAGCCGAAAATCGGTCTGGCGGCACGCGGCGGAGAGTTTAGCGAGGTATTAGAAGGCAGCGAGAGGAAGGTTCTCGGAACAATCAACCTTGCGCCGAATTACCTCATCGCGACTCACATGAGTGTCGATCATGCAGCGGAGATCTTCGTCATTCATCTTTGCGACTGCGCAACCGTTGGGCCACCGGATGATCTTGGGATCACAACGGCGAATGGATCATCTGTCACCCAGTTGACCCATCTGAACGATGCTCTTTTTTCGCAGATCAAGATGCAGCCGCTCGAACCATTTTGGTTCGCAGGTTCGAATAAGACGAAGGTCGAAGGCTTTCTCGTGAAACCGCCGAACTTTGATCCGGCGAAGAAGTATCCGGTGAAGTTTTTGATTCATGGGGGGCCGCAGGGGGCGTGGGGGGATGCGTGGAGCTACCGGTGGAACCCGGAGCTGTTTGCGGCGGATGGATATGTGGTGGTGATGGTGAATCCGCGGGGGTCGACGGGCTATGGGCAGCGGTTTCTGGAGGAGGTCTCGGGCGACTGGGGTGGGCGGCCGTTTGTGGACCTGATGAAGGAAATGGATTATGCGGAGCAGCACTACTCCTTTATCGACAAGAACCGCGAGTGTGCGCTGGGGGCGAGCTATGGCGGCTATATGGCCGATTGGGTGCTGACGCATACCAACCGGTTCAAGTGCATCGTGACGCATGATGGGATGAGCGATCCGGCGGCGGCGTTTGGCGCGACCGAGGAGCTGTGGTTCAACGAGTGGGAGTTCCGGCCGCTGGATATGTCGGCTAAGAGGATACGGGCGGGGGCAAAAGCAGGTCCTCCGCCTTCGGCGAAGGATGACAACAAGAAGAGCGGGAGCGGCGATGTGGGGGATGCGGTTGTCGAGCAGACGAAGCCGTCGCATCCGTGGGACTTCTATGGCAAGCCGGAGATGGATGATCCGTATATCAAGTGGTCGCCGATGCGGTACATCAAGGACGCGCATACGCCGACGCTGATCGTGCACTCGCAGAAGGACTACCGGCTGGATGTGAGCCAGGGATTTGAACTTTTTACGGGGCTGCAACTGCTCCATGTGCCGAGCAAGATGCTGTACTTCCCGGATGAAGGACACTGGGTGCTCAAGCCACAGAACTCCGAGCTTTGGAATGAGATGGTGAGCGACTGGTGCGACAAGTGGCTAGGCATGAACAAGTATGCGGGCGTTGGGCCGGAGAAGAACCCGGCGGCCTATAGGCGTCCTGCAAAATGATGATTCGACACGCTTTAGCCAACGCATCGACGTCCATCTGTGAGGATTACTCCTTTGCTTTGAAGACTTTGCGCAAACGGGCATAGTTTTTGCACGCTAAGTCCGAACCTAAGTCTAATAACATGAAGACTTTGCGCAAAAAACGGTAGGGGTGGGGGGGGTAACCTGATGGCATTCCGCAAATCACCTAAAGCGAGCAAGCCGCTCGAATATATCAAGTTGCTGGACTATGCGGTGAAGTCGCTGGGCTCGAAGATGAAGAGCGAGCGGGACCTGCGGCGGCGGCTGGGGGAGCGGGCGGAGCCGGGAGACGAGGGGCGCGGAGATATAGAGAAGGTGATTGCGAAGTTGAAGGAGCTTGGCTATCTGAGCGACGAGCGGTTTGCGGCGGACTTTGCGAGGCTGCGGCAGGAGAATGAAAAGCTGGGGCGGCGGCGGGTGCAGCAGGGATTGATGCAGAAGGGGATTGCTTCGTCGCTGGTGAATGAGGCGGTGGGGAAGCAGTATGACGAGGTGGACGAGGTGGCGCTGGCTCGCCAGTATGTGGAGCGCAAACGCATGAAGAAGCCTGAAGGCGAGAAGGAGACGGCGCGCGCGATGCGGCGGCTGATGGCGGCGGGATTCTCGTCGCGGGCGATCTGGCGGGTGTTGCGGGAGTGGGGTGCGGCGGTAGAGGAAGTGGATGTGGAAGAGAGCGGAGAATAGTGACGGTCGTGGTAACGCGGAAGAAGAAGCAGATTCCCTTCGGGAATGACAACAAAAAAGGCAAGGATGCTGAGACCTTGCCGCTGAGACTTGTGGGGATCGATTGGTCGGGGCGGGTGGATGTGGCGGGGCAGCGACGGCATATCTGGGCGGGGATGTGGACGCGTAGTGCTGATGGTTCCGTGAAGGTGGAGTTGGAGGCGGGGCGGACGCGTGACGAGGTCACGGAGTGGCTGATCGCGATGGCGCGCGAGATGCCGTGGATGGTGGTGAGTATCGATTGCTGCTTCAGTTTCCCGGGGTGGTTTCTGAAGGAGCATGGATGCGCGGATATGTTCGCCTTCTGGCGCAAGGCGAATGTCGGCCTGGCGGAGCAGTGGCTTGCGGGCGAATGCGAGGAGATTGCGCGGGATGAGCGGTTCTGGGGCAAGCCACATAAGCGTCCGGCGCAGTTCTGCGGGGCGGGATACAGGCGGATGTTTCGCTTTGCCGACTATGACAACAAGATTGCGCAGGCGCTGCCGGGAGGCGACGCGGAGCGCGCGGCGAAGATGCGCGGTATCACGCCTAAATCGCCGTTTCAGATTGGCGGCTCAGGGAGCGTGGGGACAGGTTCGCTGCGGGCGATGTCGATGCTGGAGCGGCTGCACGAGGCGGGCTTTCGGGTGTGGCCGCTGGAGAGTGCGGCATTGAATGCGAAGAGGCCGCGGCCGCTGCTGGTGGAGATGTACACGCGGCTGATGACGGGAGCGGTGGCGAAGTCGAATGCGGAGGCACGGAAGAGGTATCTTGCGGCGAAACGCAAGGGCGATCCTCTCTACGCGCCTGTCAGCCGTGCGGTGCTTGCGAAGGCGCAGGGCAGCGAAGACGCCTTCGACGCGCTGGTGAGCGTGATGGAGATGGCGCGGTATGCGGAGGAGTTTGGACGGCTGAGGGCGACGCGGGACCCCGAGCTGCGGCGCGAAGGGCTGACTTGGCGGCCGGGAGTGATGGGGTAAATCCTTATAGGCCGCGCTGATAAACTGAGTGCTTATGCGCAACCTGTCCGGCAACCAGATTCGTGAGGAGTTTTTACGGTTTTTTGAGGGCAAGGGGCACCGTCGTGTGCACTCGTCTTCGCTGGTGCCGGCGAATGATCCGACGCTGCTGTTTACCAATGCGGGTATGAACCAGTTCAAGGATGTGTTTCTGGGCGCGGAAAAACGCGAGTACGCGCGCGCGACGTCTTCCCAGAAATGCGTGCGCGCGGGTGGGAAGCATAACGATCTCGAAAACGTCGGGTTTACAAGGCGGCATCATACGTTCTTCGAGATGCTGGGGAACTTCAGCTTTGGCGACTACTTTAAGCGTGAGGCGATTGCGTATGCGTGGGAGCTGCTGACGTCGGCGGAGTGGTTCGGGATTGATCCGGCAAAGTTGTATGTGACGGTGTTCGAGGGCGATCAGAACGTGCCTCGGGATGATGAGGCGGAGCGGTACTGGATGGAGGCGGGGGTTCCGCGTGAACGCATCTTCGAGATGGGCGCGGCGGACAACTTCTGGGCGATGGGCGAGACGGGGCCCTGTGGGCCTTGCTCGGAGATTTATTTCGACCTGGGTTTGGCGGCTTCGGAGAGCGGTGAAGATGTTGCGTTTCCGGGAGATGAGCAGCGGTATATCGAGATATGGAATTTGGTGTTCATGCAGTTCGATCGCGGGAGCGATGGGACACTGACGCCGCTGCCGAAGCCTTCGATCGATACGGGTATGGGGTTGGAGCGAATTGCGTGCGTGCTGCAGGGGAAGATTTCGAACTATGAGAGCGATCTGTTTACTCCGCTGCTTGCGGCGGCGGCGAGGTTGACGGGGTTTCGTGCGTCCAGTTTCGCGTTTCGCGTTTCGAGTTCCGAGTTGGAGCAGTTGGCAGTGAGCGAGGAGAAGGGTGCGGCGTCGCTGCGGATTATTGCTGACCATGCAAGGGCGGCGACGTTTCTGATCTCGGATGGGGTGCTTCCGGCGAATGAAGGGCGCGGGTATGTGCTGCGCAAGATTATGCGGCGAGGGATTCGGCATGGGCGGCTGCTGGGGCAGGAGAAGCCATTTCTGCATGAGATGGTGTTTGCCGTGCGCGATGAGATGCAGGCGGCGTATCCGGAGCTGAAGGAGTCGGCGGAGCGAGTGAGTAAGGTGGTGCTCGCAGAAGAGCAGCAGTTTGCGCGGGTACTTGAAGCAGGATTCGAAAAGCTGCAAACAGCAATGCAGCTAGCCCACATCGAGAATTTCGTTCATTTTTTTGAATTTCCAGATAAAGAGGCCATTTCGGACGATGTACTGGATCGCTTTGCAAAAGAGGGTGGTGGCGTCTTTTTACCTGAGTCCGTACGGCAGCGTTATTCGGCGACTGAGCTGAAGGAAAAGTTTGCTGAGTTTCAGCGTACGCCGCGCATGCTCTCAGGCAAACGAGCGTTCAATCTGTACGAAACATTTGGTCTACCACTGGATTTCATGGTGGATGCGGCGCGTGATGCGGGGATTGAGTTCGATTATGAGGGGTTTGAGCGGGCGAAGTTGGAGGAGCAGCAGAGGGCGCGGGCGAGTTGGAAGGGCGGGTCGCAGAAGTCGGCGGCGCCGGTTTATCGGGAGCTGCCGAAGACCGAGTTTCAGGGGTATGGGGCGACGCGGCTGGATGGAGCGCGGGTGCTGGCGCTGGTGAAGGATGGTGTGGGTGTCGCCGAGCTGAAGGCGGGCGAGCGCGGCGAGGTGGTGCTGGATGCGACGAGCTTCTATGCGGACTCGGGCGGGCAGGTGGGCGATGTGGGTTGGCTGTATGCGAGTGACCATCAGACTGCTGTTGCCGAGGTGAGTGGATGTAAGAGGCCGGTGCAGGGTGTGTTTGCGCATCAGGTGGTGGCGAGGCATGCGATTGCGGTGGGCGATGTGGTGGATACGGTGGTGAATGCGGGCGTGCGGCATGCGACGATGCGCAATCACACGGGGACGCATCTGCTGCAGGCGGCGCTCAGGCAGGTGCTGGGGACGCATGTGAAGCAGGCGGGGTCGTTGAACGATGCGACGAGGCTGCGGTTTGATTTTTCGCACTTCAGCGGCGTGGCCGATGAGGAGTTGCAGGAGATCGAGGACATCGTGAACGCGCAGGTGCTCGCCAATACGGCGGTGGAGACGCTGGTGGATGTGCCGATCGACGTGGCGGTGCATGAGCTGGGAGCGATGGCGCTGTTTGGCGAGAAGTATGGCGAGCTAGTGCGGGTGGTGAAGATTGGGGACTTTTCGACGGAGTTGTGCGGAGGGACGCATACGGCGGCGACGGGCGAGATTGGGCTGCTGAAGCTGTTGGGCGAGAGCTCGGTTTCGAGCGGCGTGAGGCGCGTGGAGGCGGTGACGGGAACCGGGTCGCTGGAGCTTTTCAGGCGCGATGCGGATGTGGCTCGCGTGGCCGGGCAGGTGATTGGCGCGGGGGAGCCGAGCGCGGCGGCGCTGCAGTCGAAGCTGACGCAGCATGAGGAGGAGATGAAGCGGCTGCGGCGCGAGCTGGAGCAGATGCGCATGCGGTCAGCGAGCGCGGCGACAGCGGATGCGGCTTCGTCTGCGGTTGAGCTGAAGGGCGTGAAGGTGCTGGCTCGGCGGGTGGACTCTTTAGATAAAAGCCAGATGCGGAATCTTGTGGATGAGCTGCGGGGGAAGCTGGTGTCGGGTGTGGTGGTGCTGGGAGCGGCGACGGCCGAGGGGAAGGTGTCGCTGATTGTAGGAGTTACGAAGGACCTGACCGGGCGCGTGCAGGCGGGCAAGATCGTGGGCACGTTGGCGGCGAAGGTTGGAGGCAAGGGCGGTGGGCGGCCGGATCTGGCGGAGGCCGGCGGTAGTGATGTGGCGGCGCTGGATGGAGTTTTAGCGGGGGCGGCTGCGGTGGTCGGGGAAATGTTGGGGTAAGGGGCGGGATAGTTCAACTGCACGTTGGTAACAGGTACATGCGTGAGTACCTGTGGGCGATTGGCAGCTGGCGGGTGGAGTGGCACCCCTAAACTGAGGGTGGGCTATGAGTGTGTCTGAGCAGAGCGGAATTGGATGCGGCCGCCGCTTGATAGCCGCAGCGGCGGGGGCGGCTCTGCTGCTGACGGCTCAGGTCGCGATCGGCGGATTGCGGGCGGAGACGGGGTCGTGGGACGCTGCGGTGCGGGCGCGGCAGGTGTTTGAGGCCGAAGCGCAGGGGACGCATACTCGGGCCGAGTACAGCCACGTGATGGATAAGTTTCGCGCGATCTATCACGGCGATCCGAGCGATGCGCATGCGGCGCGGGCGGTGGAGCAGGTGGCGGAGCTGCTGGCCGAAGAGGGCCGTGAGCTCAACGAGCAGAGGAGCCTGCGCGATGCGGCGGGACAGTATGAGTTTCTGGCCAAGGCGTATCCGGGCGGGACGATGGCTCCGCGGGCACTGGGGCATGCGCTGGAGTTGCTGGGGCCGGATGCAGCGGATGATGCCGCGGAAGCGGGGAAGGTAAGGGCACAACTGCTTAATGATTATCCGCATAGTGCGGAGACGAAAGAGATAAAGAGATCAGAGATCAGAGATCAGAGAACAGAGGATGCGGTGGTTGCGAGCACGTCAGGACCAGTGCATTCGAGCGAGCACTATCGCACGCCGGCAACCATTGCGAAGACTGACGAGGCGCCCGCGGAGACGGATGATGTTGGGACAACGGATGCGGGCGCCGCCGTTGAGGGGGTGACGCGTGGGGGAAGCGGCAAGGTAGATGCGACCTACGCGCGGCCGGGCAAGATGGCGATGGTGACGGGGATTCGTCACTGGTCGACGCCGAGCTATACGCGGGTGGCGATCGACCTGGGGGATTCGGTCGAGTATGAGGCGGCGAAGGTGGAGAACCCGGACCGTATCTACTTCGATCTGCATCATGCGAAGCTGGCGCCGCAGCTTGCGGGCAAGAGTTTCGCGGTGACGGATGACGGGTTCCTGACGCGGATTCGTGCGGCGCAGTTCTCAGGCGATGTGACGCGCGTGGTGCTGGATGTGCATCAGGTGACGGAGTACTCGGCGTTTCTGCTGCCAAATCCGTACCGGCTGATTATCGATATTCATGGAGGGCAGCCGGGTCAGGGATCAGAGTCCAGAGCCCAGGGCTCAGGGATCAGGGAACAGGCGTCAGGAGAGATGGCGGGGGATAGTTCGCCGGGGCGTTCTGCGCCTGCGGCGCGCATGGGCGGTAAGGAGGTTTCGAGTCTGCCGCCGATGCCGGTGACGGATGGCAGCACGGGGTTTGGGCTGCCGTCGCGCGACGATGCGGGTACGGGCGCGAAGGATGTGGCGCGGCCGCGGGTGATTATTTCGTCGAAGCCGACCGCAGCGCGGCCGGTGCCGAACTCGGTGGCAACGAAGTCGTCGGATACGGGTGTAGAGGTGGCGGCGGTCAGCGATCAGCCGGGCAGGGTGGAGGCCACGCGGAGGCCGACGTCGCAGCCGATCGTGGAGCGGGGATCGGAGCGGGGATCAAGCGCAAGGGCGTCGCGACGAGGGAAGAGCAAGGCGCATATTGCGGGTGAGCCTGCGGAACCTCCTCCACCGACGGCGGACGGCGATGCGACGCTGATGCGCGCGCTGGGGCTGAAGATTGGGCGCATCGTGATCGATGCGGGGCATGGTGGGCATGATTCGGGAACGCTGGGCGCGGGTGGCATCGAGGAAAAGGATGTTGTCCTGGATGTGGCGCTGCGGCTGGGCAAGCTGCTTCATGACCGGCTGGGAGCGGAGATCGTTTATACGCGAGCGGACGATACGTTCATCCCGCTGGAGACGCGGACGGCGATTGCCAACAAGGCGCAGGCAGACCTGTTTATCAGCGTGCACGCGAACAGCTCGCAGGATGACAGCGCGCGGGGCGTGGAGGTCTACTACCTGAACTTCACGAGCGATCCGGAGGCGATGCAGGTGGCGAGCCGCGAGAATGCGGTGTCGACGCAGAGCGTGCACGAGCTGAGCGATCTGGTGAAGAAGATTGCGCTGAAGGACAAGATCGATGAGTCGCGCGAGCTGGCTGAGGATGTGGACCAGTCGCTGTATGCGGGACTGGAGCGCGGCAATGCGGGACTGAAGAATCGCGGGGTGAAGAAAGCTCCGTTCGTGGTGCTGATCGGGGCGAATATGCCGTCGATCCTGGCGGAGATCAGTTTTGTGACCAACCCGACGGATGCGGACGAACTGCGGCGGCCGGAGTATCGGGAGCGCGTGGCGCAGAGTCTGTACCGCGGCATTGCGCAGTACGCGCGGACCATCAATGGGTTGAAGAAACCGGAGCCGACGGAACGCGCGGCCATCGCGGCGGACCAGTAACGTTCGATAACCTTTCGCTGTCTGGTGTAGTCTGAGCCCTGTATGGAATGGGGGCGGAGTGTCTTTCGGGGTGTGCTGGCAGGCGTGATGGCGCTGGCGGCTGTGCCGGGGCTGGCCCCGGTTTTGGCGCAGACGAGCGTGACGTTGACCGCGCCTCCGGTGACGCTGCTGCCGGGCAGCTTCGGTGGATGGAAACAGAGTGGGAACGGATCGGCTGCTGCTGCGCCCGAGGGGTCGCTGTCGCTGGTGAATGTGAACAAGCAGGCGCTGGAAGAATGTGGACCACAGCGCTCGGCGGTGGAGGAATTCAGTAGCGGCGGCCGGACGATGCGGGTGGAGGCAATCGAGTTTGGCGACCGGACGGGAGTGGACAGCGCGTTCACGCTGGTCGAGCGGTCTGAGATGCGACTGGGTGCGGGCCTGGGTGAGGCGAGCGCGCTTGGCGATGGCGCTGTGCTCTTTAAGGAGGGTGATTCACTGGTGCTGGCTTCGCCTGCTGGGGCGGCGGATATGCCAGCGCTGCGGGAGTTGGCCAAGGGCCTGCCCAAGGTGACGGGAAACCGGGGTGTCGAGCCGCTGCTGCCGAGTCTGGGGCCAACGGAGAATCGGGTTCCGGGGAGCTTGCGATATGCGCTGGGACCGGCGACCTACGCAGCCGAGGGCGGCGTGCTGCCGGCGAGCTCACTGGCCTGGGATAAGAGTGCGGAGGCGGTGACCGCGACCTATGAAGTGAAGCATGAGCGCGAGACGCTTACGCTGCTGCTCTATCCAACACCGCAGATTGCAGGAGCGATGGAACGCAGGCTGAACGGTGGGCTGGCTTCGCTGGGGCCGGCGTTCTCGGCGGCGAAGGTGCGACGCGAGAACGAGATGGTGATGGTGGCTTCGGGGGGCCTGCCGGCTGATCAGGCACAGGCAATGCTGGCGGGCGTGCACCTCAAGCAGGAGGTTACGATCGACCGGGATGTGCAGCCGGTGTTCCATAACGAGGTGCAGAAGACCTTCAGCCTGCTGACCAATATTGCGATTCTTTCAGGCGTGCTGATGGGGGCAGCGGTGCTGCTGGGGCTGTTTCTGGGGGGTGGAAGAGCGCTTTACAGGGTGATGCGGGGCAAGCCGGCGGCCATGGAACCGGAGTTTCTGAGCCTCCACTTGTCGCCCCAGAGCAAGGCGCCCCGGTTTGACGCTGCGGAGCCACGCGCCCGATCCTGAACTCTCCTTGAAGTGTCCGGGCATCTGCGGAGAAACCCCATGGAAAATCGAAGAAAAGCGGCGTTTTTACCGTAAGAAGCTGATTCTAAAGGGAATGATATTTCGGGGAATTGTGTCTTGACACTACCCTGAGGCGAACATACTCTTGCACCAGAGCGTTCCGATGGCTTTGCCTCCGTTGGAGCCGCCTCCCATAGAAAAAGGGTCGCCCTGTTGCCGGGCGGCCCTTTTGCCGCTCAAGGGACATCTTTGAGGACGTGCAGGCGAGCGCCGCCGGCGAAGAATGCCTTCCAGGTGAGTCCGAGAGGAGCAAGTGAAAGCCGAGTGACTCTTTGGTCGTAGGAGCGTGACCAGTGAGTCGCGTTCGTGGAAGAGCTGTGGGATTGGGTGGAGGTTGTGGCGGCGCGATAGTGGTGGGCGCGGAGCTTTCAGGCTCCGATGACTCTGGAACCGCAAGGAGCGCCTTATGCCTGCGATCGCTGCTGCGCTTACCGGTTTGACGATGATTGCAACGCTGGCGCTGATGGCGCTGGGCGGACGCCTGGAAGGTGACGAACTGGAGCAGTGAGTTCGCGCGTGCTGATAATGACACTGAGTAGCGCACATGTTACTGAGCCGCGCACAATGTCACTGAGCTGCGAGGTTTGGCGTGTGCCTGCTTTGCAAGTAGAATGAGCAAAAGCAGGCCGACGTAGCTCAGTTGGTAGAGCAGCTGATTCGTAATCAGCAGGTCAACGGTTCAAGTCCGTTCGTCGGCTCCACAAATTCAACAACTTGTAGTGGTTCAGTTTCGCGCTGAAGTGTGCCCGGAACACGTGTCTCGCGACACGCGATCAACTCCTCTTGGGGGAGCTTCGAGAGCCGTGCGCTGTGGCGGAAATAGACATTGCATTGTCCTCAATGGTTACGTGCAGATTGGGACAATGGGATGACAAATGGGTAACAACTCACCATAACGATCTCTTCATACTTTTGCCTGAAAGCACCGGAATTCAACCGATGAGAGGCAAATGGATGAAGAGCACTATGCTGCGAGGCTGCCTCGCTGTTTCGACGATATTGCTTCTGGTAACGCTGAGGGCAGCGTCCGGCCAGACGCCGGGTACGGGCGCTATCTCCGGCATCGTGTATGACCCGGCAAACCGGGTTGTCGCGCATGCCGAGGTGATTGCGATCGAGGAGTCGACGCAGGTGACACGGCGGGTGGCGACGACATCCGAAGGTGTCTTTCGCGTACCGCTGCTGTCGCCCGGGGCATACACGGTGACGGTTACAGCGACAGGGTTTGCGACGAGCACAGCGCATGGAGTTCAGGTGAGCGTCAGCCAGACGACCGCGTTGAACCTCAAGTTGGTGGTTGCGGGTACAAGTTCAAGCGTGCAGGTGAGTGCAGGATCGCAGATGGCGGATCTGGACAGCTCGACGATAGGAGGCCTGGTGGACCAGACGGCGATCGAGGAGCTGCCGCTGGCCAATCGCAATTACACCCAGATCCTCGCACTTGCCCCGGGCGTCATTGTCGATCTGCCAGTTCCGACGCAGCTTGGGCGCGGATCCCAGAATGTCGCGTCGGACGGTGCGACGCCGACGGCGAACAATATTCAGTTCAACGGCATCGACGCGAACAATCTTACGCAAAATTCAGCGGCCAACGCGGAGAGCTCGCAGGTGGGTGTGGCGGTTCCGGCGCCGGATACGATTCAGGAGTTCCGGGTGCAGACGGCGAACTTCGACGGAGCCTACGGACGCGGGAGCGGAGCCAACGTCGACGCGATCAGCAAAGGTGGGACCAACCACTTCCATGGGAGCGTGTGGGAGTTCGTGCGCAACAATATTTTCGACGCAAATGACTTCTTCTCCAAGTTGAACCAGCAGCCGAGAGCGGAGCTGAAGCATAACCAGTTCGGCGCTTCACTGGGTGGACCGCTACGCAGAGACAAGACATTCTTCTTGGGGCTGTACCAGATAACTATTTCATAGTATTTTTAACTAATTGAAGTAATTGGTTTTGTTGTTGTTTTGGGCTGGGGGTATTGAATCTCCACTCGCACTCGCAGAGGAAGAGGTGGAAGCTCTGTTTTGGGATGCCATTGAAGCGGCGCAGATGACGCTTAGCCTGGTTC
>DATCFM010000023.1:0-41158 GCA_036509515.1 Acidobacteriaceae bacterium | reverse complement strand
CAATGCGATCAAGTTTTCGCCGCAAGCGAGCACTGTTCCGAGCGACGTTCGCCTGACCGCCAGTTATGTGACGCCGGACGAGGCATTGATCGAGATCGAAGATCATGGCCGCGGGATTCCTCCCGATAAGCTGCAACAGATCTTCGAACGCTTCAGGCAAGCAGATGCCTCGGACTCGCGTTCGATGGGCGGCACGGGGCTGGGACTGGCCATCTGCAGGAGCATTGTGCAACAGCATGGCGGCCATATCTGGGCAACAAGCACGCCGGGCGAAGGCTCGGTCTTCCATTTCACCCTGCCAACACGACCTAGCAGCCATCTAGGCTAGAGCTCAATCTAGCCTGGTTGTAAAGGTATCTTGATCTCCTGAGGGTGGACTCTAGTGGTATTACAAATTACTGTTACCACTCAAAACCGCCATAAAACGACCTAATACTTCAAACGTCATGACTAGCGATGTGATTAATGTTCGGCGGCCACCTTCAATTTTGTAAGGCCGTTCTCAAAGTCCTTGCCGATCATTTTGTCCGTCGAAACGAAGACCGTCATCAACTTACTCATGTAGGTATTTGGACCATCCATCGTCCAGGTCACACGCGTGACGGCGCCCTCCGGCTGCAGGATGAAGTTCGTCATATTGTGGCTGGCCATGGGACTTAGAAAATCCAGCTTGATGGATGTGATGGTGGGCTGGGCGGTCAGGATTTCCATGCGGCCTTTGCCGACCTTGCGGTTACCGTGCCACTCGTAGATGGCGCCTGGACCGGTCGATGATCCGGAGAAGGTTGTCTGCATGTGCGGGTCGAGGTTCGCCCAGGGCGACCACTGCTGCCAATTGTGGAAGTCGTCCAGCAGCGGATTAATTTTCTCCGGAGTTGCCGCGATGACGGTGGTGCGTTCGACGTGGAAGGTCGGCGGCCTGGTCGCCGCGACGAAGAGGATGGCGATCACGGCGATACCAAGGAGAATGCCGAGGGTCTTGAGCATTTGAGCAGTTTAGTGAAGAATCGCTCGTTGAGGGAGAGCTTCGTAGGGCGACGATTCCTGGCTTTCGCGGCGTTTGGGTGAGACTCAGGAGACGTCGCGCAAATGCGGTGGGTGCCCAACGGAGGGCTCAGTTTTAGATTTGACCTACAATCGATCCAGGTGGAACTCAAAGAAAAAGCGGCGCTGCTGGACGAGACACTGAGGGCACTCGGCTCGCTGATGGTGGCGTATTCGGGGGGGACGGACTCAGCATTTCTGGCGTATGCGGCTCACGGCGCGCTTGGATCGCACATGCTGGCGGTGATTGCGGATTCGCCGTCGCTGCCCCGCAAGGAGCTGGCCGCGGCACTGGAGTTTGCTGCGCTGCACGACATACCGACGCATGTTATTGCAACCGAAGAGCTCGACAATCCGGATTATCGGCGGAATGATGGGCAGCGGTGTTTTTACTGCAAGGACGAGTTATTTTCGCGGATGGAGAACGCGAGAGAGAAGCTTGGGTTTATGTATATTGCATACGGCATGAATCTCGACGACTGCGGCGAGGTGCGGCCAGGACAGCGTGCCGCGGAGTTGCATGGCGTGATCGCGCCGCTGGTGACTGCTGGACTCGCAAAGGCGGAAATTCGGGCGCTCGCACGTGAGGCGGGATTGCCGCTGGCCGAGAAGCCTGCGAGCGCGTGCCTTTCGTCACGGATCGAATATGGCCGTGCTGTGACGGTGGAGGCTCTGTCGCAGGTGGAACGCGCAGAGGATGCTCTGCACGAGCTCGGCTTTGCCCAGGTGCGGGTGCGGCATCACGGCGAGCTTGCGCGCGTGGAGATTGGTCGCGCGGAGCTCGAGCGGGCGTTATCGCTCGACGTACTGGACCGCATTGCGGCGGCGTTGCGCGCGGTCGGCTTTGTGTATGTCACGCTCGACACGCAGGGGTATCGTTCGGGCTCGATGAATGATGTGCTGCCGGCTTCGGCTATCTGTGCAGCGAATGACAGAAGCTGAAGGGTGCTGAGAATCGTGTATGCGGATTGCCTATCTTGATTGCTTTGCCGGAATCGCCGGCGATATGTTTCTCGGCGCACTGATTGATGCCGGCGTTCCTGCGGATGTTCTCGAGGAGGCTGCGGGCGCTCTTGGGCTGGGCGCGAGTTTGAGAATCGAGACGGTCGATCGCAGCGGAATCTCTTCGACGAAGGTTTACGTGCTCGAGGAGGGGAGGGTTGCGGATGAGAAGCCCTCTGCTCATACTCACGAACCGAAGCACTCGCACGAGCATGAACATCCTCACGAACATAAGCATGCGCATGGGCGATCGCTGAGCGAGATTCGCTCGCTTATCGGAGCTGCGAAGCTGCATGATGAGGTGAAGAGCTTCGCCGTCCGGACATTTGAATTGCTTGGGGAGGCGGAGGCCAGGATTCATAACGTGCCGGTGGACAGGATTCATTTCCACGAGGTGGGCGCGGTCGACTCGATTGTGGATATTGTTGCCGCGAGCGCAGGTGTTCATCATCTGCAAGTGGATGCGTGGCATGCGTCCGCGGTGAACGTTGGCGCGGGAACGGTGGAATGCGCGCATGGGACGTTTCCGGTGCCGGCTCCGGCCGCGGCTGACCTGTTGCGTGGCTTTCCGACCTACTCGGCGCATGCGCAGAAGGAGCTGGTTACACCGACGGGCGCGGCGCTGCTTCGCGCGCTGAGTCCATCGTTCGGTCCACAGCCGGCGATGCGCGTGAAGGCGATCGGCTATGGCGCGGGCGCATGGAATCCGAAGAGCTTTCCGAATGTGCTTCGTTTGAGCGTTGGAGAGAAGACTGAGAGTGGCTTCGCCGATGCCAGCGGCTGCACGGACGAGATGGTCGCGGTACTTGAGACGGCGCTGGATGATCTTTCTCCGCAAGTGCTGGCGTACGTTGCAGAGAAGGCGCTGGCGGCGGGTGCGCTCGATGTGATGCTGACGCCTGTGATTATGAAGAAAGGGCGGCCGGGGACACTGCTCACCGTACTTTGCAAGCCGGCGGACAGCCCTCTCTTCGAGCAGATGCTTTTGACGGAAACGAGCACGCTGGGCGTTCGCGTGCGGCAGGATCGGCGCGTGTATCTTGAACGCAAACATACATCCGTTGAGACGGCGTACGGTCCGATTCGCATGAAGATCGGCCTGCACGATGGTGAGGAGCGGAATGCAACGCCGGAGTTCGAAGACTGCCGGGCAGCCGCGGAACGACATGGAGTTGCGCTGAAGCAGGTGCAGCAGGCGGCGATTGCCGCGTATCGTCGATAACGCGCCTATGAAACGATCCGACCTACTCGATCTATTGGCTGCGGTAGAACGCGGCGGCCTAAGCACGGATGCGGCCGCGGAGCGGCTGGCGACACTTCCGTTCGAGGATCTGGGACACTCGCGCGTCGACCATCACCGCAGCCTGCGTTCCGGCTTGCCGGAGGTTATCTATGCGGCGGGCAAAACGGCTGAGCAGACGGCAGCTATCTTCGATGCGCTCTCAGCGGATGGCGTTGACGTGCTGGCGACGCGTGTCGATGCGACGACGGCCGAGGTTTTGTGCGCGCGTTACCCGCAGGCGAACTATAACGCCATGGCGCGCACGGTCGCGTTGGCGCAGAAGAGGAGCGACGAGCCGGCTGGAAATATTGCTGTCGTGTGTGCCGGCACGAGCGATCTGCCGGTTGCGGAAGAGGCGGCGGTTACTGCCGAGACCTTCGGCGCGCAGGTGACACGGCTGTATGACGTGGGCGTTGCGGGGCTGCATCGGCTGCTGGCGGTGCGCGGGCAGCTTGCAACGGCGCATGTGGTAATTGTCTGCGCGGGAATGGAAGGTGCATTGCCGTCGGTTGTGGGCGGACTGGTGGGTGTGCCGGTGATTGCAGTCCCGACTTCGGTGGGCTATGGAGCGTCGTTCTCGGGGGCCGCAGCGCTGCTGGGGATGCTGAACTCGTGCAGCCCCAACGTTACCGTCACCAATATCGATAACGGCTTTGGCGCGGCTTATACGGCCGTGTTGATTGCGAGGGCTTCCGCGCGGCGCGACTGAGGGCCGAAGATCGGGAAAACCTGGAGCGCCTGGTACTTATTGGCTGGTTAGCGTGATGCCGTGTAGCTGGAGTAACTCTTCCGTTTCTTCACCAGTAGGGAGTGAGGGTTGCGCTCCCTCGCGGGTGACGGAGATCGCGGCGGCGGCGGCGGCGAAGCGCGCACTTTCCACCGGGGCATAGCCGCGCAGCATCGCGACGGCGAAGGCGCCGTTGAAGGCGTCACCGGCTGCCGTACTGTCGAGAGCGCTGACGGGGAAGGCTTCGATCCAGTGCTGCAGGCCATCGGCTGCTACGAGCATCGCACCCTCCGGACCGCGCTTCAGGATGAGGTTGCGAATGCCGGAGGTCTGCAATTTGCTCATGACTCCATCTTCGCCGGAGAGGCCCTGCGCGTAAAAGACCGCCTCCGTCTCGTTCGGTGTGAACCAGGCAACGCGAGAGAGAAGAGACTGCGGAAGCAGTCTTGCCGGGGCCGGATCGAGGATTAACGGTATTCCCGACTCTTCACAAACGCGGGCGAGCCATTCGACGGTTGGCAGCGGAATCTCCAATTGCGCAAGGACCATCCCCGCACTGCGGAGGACGTCCATCTTGCCGCGCAGATAGTGCGGCGTTACCTCCAGGTTGGCTCCGGGAGTAACCACGATACAGTTTTCGCCGGCTTCATCAACGACGATGGTCGCCGTGCCGGAGGAGCCGTTACTTATCTCGATGTGCTGCGTGTCGACGCCATAGTCGCGAAGCGTATCGAGCAACTGCTGACCGAAGGCGTCAGAGCCAATCTTGCCAAGAAGGATGCTGGGATGGCCGAGGCGAGCCACGGCGACGGCCTGATTTGCGCCCTTGCCCCCGGAGTGCAGATGAAAGCTGGTGCCCACGATCGTCTCTCCCGGCCGCGGAAGGTGCTGCGCATGAGAGACCAGATCCATATTGATGCTTCCGACGACGACAATGGGTTTCATGTATAAGCTCACCGGGCGCTGGGGCGAAATCGCCGCTGTTAAAAGATGGGTGCGATAGCAATAGCAGTCAGGCCGGCGATGAAGGCCAGAAACATCACGATCAGAAGAGTGAGCACACGAGGCGAGGGCGAGCGGAACTCGCGCCAGACGAAGACGCCCCAGAGTGCGGAGACCATCGTCGCGCCCTGGCCTATGGAGTAAGAGACTGCCGGACCTACGAAGTGAATGCGCGAGGCGACGAAGTTGAGCGTGCCTCCACAGACCCAGATGGCGCCGCCGAGGATGCCGGCGAGATGCCAGCGTGTAGGGGCTGACGTGAATCCGCCGAGAGTAACAGGTGTGCCACCGTCGATGGGCTTGCGCATGAAGAAGTAGTTCAGCGGAAGCGAGCAGAGGATGGTTCCAATGACGAAGAAGAAGGACGTCGCGTAAGGGCCGGGAGCCGCGGGACCCGTCATTGCTTTACTTACCAGCGGGTAGAAAGTGCCCATCAGCAGGCCGGCGAGAAGACTGAGCACGATGCCGCGCGCGTTCCCTTGCGTGCGCCCTATCTCCCGCTCGCGATAGGCCAGTGAATCACAGACGATAGCCACGACGACTAGGAAGATGCCACCGAACAACAGCAGAGGATTTCCCTGCGGCGCAATCAGATAGCTGCTGATCGCTCCGACGACGAGTGCAAGACCGATGCCGACGGGGAAGGCGACGGCCATGCCCGCAACTTCAATGGCGGCGACCAGGAGGAGATTCGCGATATTGAAAACGATGCCCCCGGCGACGGCGTAGGCAATGGCTCCGTGTGGCGCGTGGAGCAGGTCGGCGAGGAATGGCGTGCCCACCGAACCGATGGAACCCAGCGTGAGGCCCAGCAGAATGACGCCGGCGAGCAGGCCGATGAGGTAGTCCCAGTAGAAGAGCTGGAAACGGTAGCCGGGACAGAGCTTCATCGCGTTGGCCCAGGAGCCCCAGCAGAGCATGCTGCCAACCATGAATAAGAGCGCGATTTCGTAGCTATGAGGCAGATACATGGATGTCCCTCGATGACTCAAACAGAGCGGAAACTGAGCAGAGAATGAAACGATTCATCCGATGACAAGCTACAGGGCTGGAGCGACCAATGTCAACATTTCATTTCAGCGTGCAGAAAAGATTCATTGGGAAGGCGGAGGAAATCGACCGTGTAGACTTGGTACCGGAACATCCACTGATGGCGACCATTAAAGAAATTGCCCGACGGGCGGGAGTGTCGATCGGAACGGTTTCCAACGTCCTCAACGGTCTGCCGACGGTCCGCGACGCCGCGCGCAAGCGTGTTTTAGACGCCATTGAGAAGCTTGGATATGAGCCTTCCCTGCTGGGCCGCGGGCTGCGCAAAGACAAGACGAACATGATCGTGGTGATCGTACCGGACATCACCAATCCGTTCTTTCCGGGCGCGGTGCGCGGCGCTGAGGATATCGCCTTTCAGAACGGCTTTCGGCTGGTGCTCTGCAACTCCGATAACGATGCGACGAAAGAGGCAACGTACCTCCGGGAGATGCGCACGTATCGTCCGTCGGGATTGATTATCGTTCCGGCAAGCCTGAGCCAGGGGATAGAAGAGGCTAAGGCATACCTGAAGGCCGGCTCCTGCGTGGTCTACATGGACCGCATTCCAACGAAGTGGAAGGGCGACTCGGTTACCAGCAAGCACGAAGACGGGGCTTACGCCGCAACAAAGTACCTTATCGGGCTTGGGCATGAACGCATTGCCACCATCGCGGGCCCTCTGACGAGCCCCAGCGGGAGCGCGAGGCTCCAGGGTTTTCGGCGCGCCATGAAAGAGGCGCGGCTGCGCGTGCCTCCTGGCTATATACAAGAAGCTGAGTTCAATAAACAGGATGGCCACGAGAAGGGCAAGAGACTGCTGAAGCTGAGGCAGCGACCTAGCGCAGTCTTTGCCGCCAATGATCTTGTGGCGTTCGGCGTGCTGGCCGCTCTTCGCGAAGAGGGGCTGCACTGTCCGGCTGATGTCTCGGTGGTGGGCTTTGACAATCTCGACGACAGCGATGTGGTGGTTCCAGCACTTACGACGGTTGACCAGTTCGCCTATCAGCTTGGGGCGAAGGCAGCGCAGATTGTGGTTGACCGGACGCGCGGTGAGAAAAAATCGGTCAGGCGCATTCTGCTCGCACCGGAGCTTCGTATCAAGGAGTCCAGCGCTCCTCCGGCGGCCAAGGGACGGATCCGGTAAGAGGCTCGTCACCGGACAAAATTTTCAATGAGATGAATAGCTATTCCTGCGTCGAATCGGCGGCGCAGCGAAAACCGACGGTGGCGGCGCGGTCTCTTCCAGGCGACATGAGGAGATACTTCCCGTGCTGATCCAATTCATAGGCCTGCGGGAAGTACCATACGGAGCCCGCCGGTTTATAGTAGCTTCCGCCGCGCAGGATAGCGGCCCGCGTGTGCTCGTCGGTGAATTCGTCCGTCCACTGCCACACGTTGCCGATGAGGTCCTCTACACCGAAGGGACTGGCGGCCTGAGGATGAGCCGAAACGTCGTCGGGAGCGGTGACATCGCGCGTGCGGTCGGACGCGGGCACCATCGAGGTGTCCCACTTCGATCCCCACGGATACAGACGGCCATCGGTGCCCTGAGCGGCGAGCTGCCACTCCCACTCGTGCGGCAGGCGCTTGCCCGCCCAGGCGGCGTAGGCACGTGCGTCTTCGAGCGAGACCCAGGTCACAGGTTTATTCGCCCAGCCGTCGGGATAGCTTCCGTTCTTCCAATCCTTGAGGAAGTTGTGATCGTCTTTTGGGTGATAGTGCGACGCTTCGAGAAACTTTTTGAACTCGGCGTTGGTGACCGGATACTTGTCGATAAAGAACGCGGGAACTTGCATGGAATGCAGATGATGACGATGGGCCGCATCTTCCCATGGATACTGCACGTCGACGCCGGCACGATTGCCGCCTTCGATTTCGATGCCTTCCACTTTGAAATCGAAGCGCCCGGATGGAATCTTCACCATGCCCTGCGGCGCGGTGGTGTATGGCTTGGTCGGCTTGACCTCCGTCATGGTTTGCGGAAGGACGGTCCATTGATCCGAGAAGCTGTCCAGGCGCACCGAGTTCAGCGTCTTCATCTCCCGGAGAAATGCGCTGAGGCCGGGCGACGGAGACTTCGTCGCCAGAATCGCGCCGAAGCCGTTGGCCTCCATCGTGAACGAGAGCACGGCCTGGCCATCGCGCATCGCGGGCGTTAGCTCGACACCGTGCCAGAGGTCGAAGTAATGCAGGCCAGGATGCGCGGGCAGCGACATCTGCTCACCGCTGACGTCGAACTCGTTGCGGTTGACGATGGTCCAAAGCGTCTGCTCCGCAGTCGGCCACTGGCTAGCGTAGATCTGGAACCGCAGCATGGGACTGTGCGGCTCCCACTGCGGGATGATGAGGTTCGTCGCGTAGCGTCGTTCGATCTTCGCGATGCGGCGCACGGTCTCGGAGTCGCGCGGCGTCATGCCGTTCCAGATGCCCCAGATGTTCTCCCACGTCTCCATGCCGACACCGTTGAAGAAGGCGTATTGCAGGTCGACGGTTTTGTTGAGCTGCCAGCGGTCGGAGATGTTGGTCATGTGGCGATGCTCAAGCCACTTGTACTTGTCGACGAACTCGGGACCGGAGACGCCGAGAAAGTCTCGCGCGGGGCCCTGCTGGCGCACGGCGCCCGCGGGTGGGACGGCCTGCGCCCACGTCATGTTGTTGTAGGCCAGGGCCTCATCCTGCGTCAGATGCTCGGGCTCGAAGGCGAGAGGATGGCCGGTCTTGTCGGAGGCGATGCGGAAGGAACGCGGCACAGCGTTCAGCGTGTCGCCGTTAACGCCGTCAGCGCCTACGGCGGCGAGCTCTTCTGCGAGCGCTTCGGCCTCCGGCTTGCCGGGATCGTGCGTTCCTTGATCCCAGAGCATCACGGGAAACAGCACGCGCACGTTGCGGCGATGGAAGTCCGCAACCATCGTCCGGATGCCCTCGATGCCGCCGGGGAGATCGTGGAACATGTCGAACTGATTGCGGCTGTCGATGCCGATGTTGGGATAGGTTGGCCAGATCAGGACGGCGTCGATGCCGCCGTAGCGCTTGTCGAGATCGTCGAGATAGCGATCGACGGTGTATTTGCCGGCGATGGGATCGTAGAAGTAGCGGTCTTCGACCATCATCTGCGGCTGCATGAAGCTGCTCTGCGTCCACTTTAAGGCAGGCCGATCGTATTCCGCGTCATCGTAACCGATGCGCACGCGCTGCTCGTGGCGCCAGCGCTGCATGTCGGTGAACCACCTGGCGAAGTCCTGCGGCTGTGCGGGACCTTCGATCAAAGAGCCATAGACGTGCACGTTCGGGTTCTGCGCTGAAAGACTCCCTTTGGCGACCAGAAGGCCGCCAAGGGTGAGGAGTAAACCGATGTTCTTTACCGAAACCGTCATGCGTGAAATCCGTCTCTCCAGGTCTTGTTCAACCGTATTACAGCATCAGAAGGAAAGCCGCAGGGCGAACTGCAGGACGCGACCGCCCGACGAGCTGCTGATGACACCGAAGCTCGGGCTGTTGAGCACGGCGTTGGATCCAAAAAACGTAACGTTGTTGAACAGATTGAAGGCTTCCGCGCGGAACTGTACGTTGACATGCTCGTACAGCGGGAAGGTCTTGAACGCCGACAGATCGGTATTGAAGGAGCGCTGGGAATAGATCGTATCGAAGTGCGTATCGCCTTCGCCTGTTGCAGTACCGACCGGAATCTGCACGAAGACCGCCTTGTTGATGTACTGGGCGATGGTGGCTGTCCGGCCGCGTCCTTTCGGAAGAAGCGGGTTCCCAATCTGATCAGGACGGTCGTTGTTGGTTCCGTCGAAGTTCGTATCCACGCCGGAGGTCACGTTGAAGGGCTGGCCTGAACGAAGCGTGGTGATGCCGTTCACCTGCCATCCGCCGAGGACTTCCTTTCCCAGGAATCCAAAGTGGTTCAGTGGCGAAAGAGCATAGATATAGGAGACTGTGAACTTGCTCGGCATGTCGTCAACGGACGGCCCGTAGCTGCTGCGGATGTTGTAGTTGTCCACCACGGAGCCGTAAGCCATCGCCTTCGACCAGACGTAACTCGCACTGAGCGAGAACCGCTTGTCGAACTGGCGCGTCAGAACTGCCTGCAACGAGTGGTAGGATGCATTGCTGGACGGCAGCACCTCCGAGATTGCGGCATAGGTGTAGGCTGTCGGCTTGGCTGGAGGGACCGGCGGATACTGAATATTGAACGGCCGGCGCGCATTCTTCTGTGCTGTGCTGTTGCAGCTCGCGCTGGTGCAGGTGGGGTTATAGATGGGACCATCCTCGTCTCGGGTGATGTCCAGATGCCGGCTCACGTTGCCGACGTACATGAGCTCGGAGCTCCAACGGGTGCCGTACTGCTGCTGCACGCCGAAGCTGAACTCCTGCACGGAGGGAACGTTGTGATAGCCCGGTTGAAGTGCGAAGATATTGGCGCCCGTCAGGAAGGTGGCGTTCGCCGGGTCTGGCGTAAAGGGAAACGGATCTGTACCCGGATAGAACGGATTTACCAGGTTGGGCGTATTGCTCACCGTTACGGACCGGGAATAGGGTTGCTGCACGAGGTTGTTGGAGACGGATACCTGATCGATGGCGGCGTAGAAGACGCCATACGCGCCGCGAATCGCAGTTCTGCCGTTGCCAAAGGCGTCATAAGCGAAGCCGACGCGCGGAGAAAACGTGTCGAAGGGCGTGTGCGCAATGCCATCGGGAATACCGTGGTCGCCAGAGAAGACCAGGCCCAGGGGCGCCGTCGGGAAGCGGGTTGACTGCTGGCCCGGAACGAACGTGGCTGTGTTGTTCTGGCCGGTATACATCGGGAAGTACTCCCAGCGGAGGCCGAGGTTGAGCGTGAGGCGGTGAGTGACCTGCCAGTCATCCTGCGCAAAGAGCGAAGGGTCCTGTGAGTGGCTGCGGAAGGCGACGCCGGTGTTCTGTGTCAGGGTCGATGCCTGGCCGAGCAGGAAGTTGACCAGCGCGTTCTCTGTCGAATTCCGGGCCGAGAAGGTGAAGAGGCCGTTCGAAGAGGCCCCTCCGGTGCTGGTGAACTTATCCCACATGTAGGCGCCACCAAACTTCAACTGGTGCCTGCCCAGCGTCCAGATAAACGTATCCGACGCGCCCAGCGTGGACGACGGCAGATCGTTCGGACCGGCATTGCTGGTCCCCATCTGCCAGTAGCCGGTGATCTTGAAGTACGGCTGCGCGTTGTAGTTTCCACCTTGCGCGGCGTTGCTTCCGAGGTCTGCCAACAGGTGCTGATTACCGTAGATGTTGCCGATGATGTAGTGGTTGAGGGAGAAGAACGCGCGCGCTGTGTTCACTTTCGTGGGAGAGATCGTCCAGGTGTCGCTGAGCGCAGTATTGTATTGGCCTTCGTAGTTCTCCATACCGGCGTAGCTGACGATCTGGTTGCTTCCGACCGTCGGCGTGTTCGAGATGCCGCGCGACTCGAAGTACATCCCGGAGATCTGATGCTTGTCGCCGAGCTTGTAGTCGATGCGCGCCAGACCTTCGTCGTTGTTGATGTTGGCGTTGGCCGTCTGCTGGGGCGGATGGCCGTAGTCGTCGCCGGGCGTCGAATCGCCGACAGGAACGAACGCAAGCAGGTTTTGCGCCACCGGATCCAGCGCCGCGGTGCAAATTACCGGCGCCGCATCAGTACCGCACTGCACGGGCACCACGTTGCCGTTAGCATCCACTGTGCTGGTGGGAAGCTTGGGTTTGGTCGGGCTCTGGCTGAAATCGCCCGTCCGCTCCAACTGGGTGGGAACGGTCAACGAAGTAGAGATGACAGGCGTCGGCGTGCGGACGCGAAGACCCTCATACGAAAGGAAGAAGAACGCTCTATCCTTCAACTTCGGGATGGCGCCGCCGAAGTTGCCGCCGAACTGGTTCTGCCGCAACGGCTGAACGGATCCCTTGAGGAAGTAGCTTCGCGCATTGAAGGCGCTATTGCGTAGGTAGTCATAGGCCAGGCCATGGTACTGGTCGGTTCCGGAACGCGTGATCGCGCTGACGACGCCGCCCGGCGAACGGCCGAACTCTGCGTCGAAGTTGCTGGTGATGATGCGGAACTCTTGCAACGCGCTTGGATTGGGCAGCCGGTTGCCGCCGAACTTCCAGACATTGGTGTCGTACGCTCCGTCCAGATAGTAGGCGGTGTTGTTCTGCCCGATGCCGTTAACACTTACCTGTGTGCCGGCGCGCGAGCCGGTCTGCGTATCGCCCGTATAGTTGGTCACGCCCGGCGTAATCGTCAGCAGCTCATACGCGTTGCGGTCGACCGAGGGCAGATCTTCAATGCGCTTCTGGTCGATCGTCTCCGCGATCTGCGAGCCGCGCGTGTCCACCAGCGCCATTCCCGCATCGACGGTAACGGTCTGGTCCACCGAGCCCGGACTCAACGCAAAATTGGCATGCACGTTCTGGTTCGCGTCCAGCCCGAGGCTCTTCTGCGTCTGACTCTCGAAGCCCTGATGCTGCGCGGAAACCGTGTAATCTCCAGGAACCACGGTGGGGAAGGTATAGTTGCCCTGCGAGTCGCTCTTTCTCGCGTGGGTCAGTCCGGTCTCCACGCTCTTAATGGTGACATCGGCGCCGGGCAGAATTGCGCCCGTGGAATCGGTGATGGTTCCGTAGATCGAACCCGTTGTGCTCTGCGCGCGCGCCGGACCGCTCGTCACCCAGACAAAGACGGCCGCCAGCAACAGATAGGCCATCTTCCGGATATGTCTTGTCGTCTGCTCGGTCATAACTGATCTCCCCTGCCAGAAAATTGGTTTGGGCGGCTGTCTGAGCTTCGCCTGCCTCTTGCTAAGTTCGTACTTTCTGTCCGCGTGTCTGCAATCATCAACTCTGGAAACGACGTGGCATGCAGCTCAAAAACATTACAAAAATCGATCCAAAATGAAACGATTCATTTTGCAGAGCAGACTATACCGCGTCGTTATAGCCTGTCAATCTCTTTAATCAAACTTGCTTACTTGCCGCTTCGCACACAGCGAAATCCAATGTGATTGCCTGCACTGCTGCTCTCGCCCTTTCCACGTGTTCCCACAAGATAGCGGCTGCAATATTGATCGGTGCAAAGAAACGAGCCACCGCGTTGAACATGCTTTTTCGCTCCGGGCTCCTGCGGATCGAACGAAGAAGCGGGGCCTTTCGGATTGCGTGCGACTGTGCCAGCAAGCGTCGCGTAGTAGTCAGGACGATACCAGTCCGCAACCCATTGCCAGACATTGCCAGACATGTCATAGAGACCGTATCCGTTGGGAGGATAGCTCGCGACGGGGGCGATGCCGGCGTGGCCATCGGCAGCCGTGTTATGCACGGGAAAGGTCCCCTGATAGGTGTTCGCCATCCACCGGCCGCCGGGACGAAAGTCGTTTCCCCAGGCGTAGAGCTTGCCCGCCTGGCCGCCGCGCGCGGCAAACTCCCACTCGGCTTCCGTCGGCAGACGCTTCCCTGCCCACTTCGCATAGGCGAGCGCATCTTCATACGCGATCTGCACCACAGGATCGCGGCCATGACCTACGATGCTGCTGTGAGGGCCGGTGGGATGGCGCCAGTTCGCTCCAGGAACGTATGTCCACCACTGATAAGGATTGTCGAGGCTGACGGCGCGCTGCGGCGGTTTGAAGACGATCGAGCCGGGCACGAGGTCCTTAGGATCAGCGCCGGGAAAATCGGCGGCGCTCGGCTTGCGCTCCGCGACGGTGACGTATTTGGTGGCCGCTACAAAGCGCGCGAACTCGTCGTTGGTCACGTCGGTCTTGTCCATCCAGAAGCCATCGACATCGACACAATGAATGGGACGCGCGTCGTTCATCGCTTCATGACCGCCCATGGGCATGGCGCGCGGATCTTCGCTGCCCATGGAGAACTCGCCGCCCGGAATCCATGCCATGCCGCGTGGCGCAGGCCTAGGAGCGGGGCCTCTGTTGGGAATCGTCGGTCCAAAGGCCGGCGGCCTTTCCGTGCTCTGGCTGTGAGCGGATGCGCACAACACGAACGCCATACACCCAGCGACAGACAGGGCAAGGCCAGCCGGTCTGCGCAGAAACGTCCCACGCAGGCCGGCTGCGACCTCAGGAGTGTCCATCGTTGCGTGCGGCTTTCTCCGCCTTGGTTGGTTGACCTTCATGCCTGTGCAGTTCCAGAGTGACGGAATTAATCGTTCCTGTGAAGCGATTCGGGCTCGTGTATTCGGTGCTTACCGGCGAACCGAGATCGCTGCCCACATCGAGCGACTCCGCCGCGGACCAGTAACCGCCGCCGGCCGGAACATTGAGGAAGTTGGTTGCCGTCTCCTGCGATCCGTTCAGATCGAGCGTGCCCTTTGCAGGAAAGGGCATCCGCTGCTGCTTCATCGCGGGTGTCGCATCCGCGGGAAGTGGCTTGGCGGGCTCCGGAATGACATTGACCACGATCATAGAGTGCCCGACAGGAAGCTCCTTCTCCGAGATCATCTCGCCGGAGTTGTGGCTGGCTGCGTTGATCTCGAAGTGAATATGCTTGTCTTTGACGAAGAGCGTGAAGCCACCGTAGCGGCTGCCCTGCGCGATGATGACGCCTTCGGCGTTGCCGGACGGATTGTCGATGTCGGCGCGAATGGTGTAGCCGATGCCGGCGCCGGTGCGCGGATTCATCGTGTCCTGCAGGCGATCGACGCCACTGCGATAGACGAAGGTAGTCCGCGCATCCTCGGGGCGGCTGATCAGATGCCGCAGCGGAAGGAGCGGATACACATGATTCCGCCACGCCTCGGAGTCGAAGAGCGCTTTCATCTCCGCAAGCTTCTTCGGGTATTTGTCGGCGAGGTTATGCGCCTGACTGTAATCGTCGTTCAGGTTGTAGAGCTCCCACGGATGCGTATTGGCCGCGAGCAGTTGATCGGGCCCATAGCCGGGACTGCCAATGCGGTTCCATGAGTTGCGCAGCAGGTCGCCGGCCCACCAGCCATCTTTGTAGATCGCCTTGTTGCCGTTGGTCTCAAAGTACTGAATGTGGTGACGGCTGGGCGCCTTGGGATCGTTGAGCGTGTAGAGGAGGCTTACGCCTTCGAGCGGCATCTGCTTCACTCCATCGACCACTGTGGGCGGCTTGATTCTCGCAGCTTCGTAGAGGGTCGGAGCGATGTCGTTCAAGTGACTGAACTGGCTGCGCAGGCCGCCAAGCTCCTTGATGTGTCCGGGCCACGAGAGGACCATGGGATCGCGCGTGCCGCCGAGGTGAGATGCGTCGGCCTTCGTGCCCTGGAAGGGTGTGCTGAAGGCCCAAGCCCACGGTGCGGCATAAGCATTCATATACAGCTCGCTTCCGAACGCATCGTCGCCCTGCAGGCGCTGGGCGATGCTCTCGGGCTTGCCGTTCAGCTGGCGGATATCGTAGCCGGTCGGCCCGTCTTCACCGCAACCGCCATTGTCGCCAAAGATCTCGATCACGAGCGTGTTGTCCGCGTGGCCGTCATCCTTTACGGCCTGCAGCAACTGACCCACTTCGCTGTCGGCCTGCTCGGTGAAACCTGCATAAACCTCCGCCTGGTGTGCGAGCAGCTTCTGCTCATCCGGCGAGAGAGAATCCCACGCAGCGAGCCCCTTTGGACGCGGCGTCAGCTCGGCATTGGGCGGAATTACGCCAAGCTTTTTCTCGCGCTCGAAGTTCTCTTCGCGCAGCTTGTCCCAACCCTCGTCGAACTTGCCTTTATATTTCTCGATCCACTCCTTCGGCACCTGGTGCGGCGTGTGCGTTGCGGCGGTCGCAAAGTAGATGAAAAAAGGCTTGTCGGGAGCCACCGCGTCACGACGATGCAGCCAGCGAATCGCGTCGTGGGTTATGTCGTCGTCGAAGTTGTAACCTTCGGCAACAGTCTTGGATGGCTCGACGGGGGTGGTGTCGCGGTAGATGCGCGGATAATACTGGTTATCGAAGGCGCTGAGAAATCCGTAGAAATATTCGAAGCCTTCGCCTGTCGGCCAACGGTCGAAGGGCCCTGCGGGATTGGCTTCCCACACCGGCGTGTTATGCCACTTCCCGAACGCAGCTGTGTTGTAGCCGTTGTCGACGAGCACCTTCGCAATCGATGCAGCGCTCTTCGGCCAGACAGTGTTGTAGCCGGGGTAGCCCTGCGCGTGCTCGGTGATGGTGCCGAAGCCGATCTCGTGATTGTTGCGTCCCGAAAGCAGCGCCGCGCGGCTGGGCGCGCAGATGGCGTTGACGTGGAACTCGTTGTAGCGCAGACCGGACTCGGCGAGCTTAGTGAAGTTTGGCGTGTTGACCGGGCCGCCAAAGGTGGAGGTCGTGCTGAAACCAACATCGTCGATCAGGATGAGCACGATGTTGGGCGCCCCCTTCGGCGGCGTCACCTCGGCAGGCCACACAGAAACGGACTTGCGAACATCTCGATCGAGCTTGCCTGCGAAGGGCGGCTCGGGCTTGGGAAGGATGACCTGCGCACACATCGGCAGAGTCAGGAGGCCAAGAATAATGGAAGTAGAGGACAGTACCCGGCGGAGCGCGCGGAAGATTTGTGGGATCGCGTACATGCAGCCTCCTTGCGCCCCCGGCATCGCATCCATTTGCCTGCCAGGCAGCGCCGATGAAACGATTCATCGTGCAGCCATACTATGAACTTCCGAAGGCACACGCGTCAAGCGAATCGTCAAAACGATCGAGATATGAGCACAGACAAGAGAGACGTGGGCTTCGTTCCACAATCTGAAGGCCATCCCGCAATGCCCCTCCATGATGCCGAACCTCCGCGCGAAACTGGCGTTCGTACGGCCGAGATCCCCGTCATTTCAAATGCGCTAATGCGTGTGTGTGAGGATGCCTTTTCCGATCAGCGCATGATGATGCGCTCTGAAGACGTAGTGCCCGATCAGCCAGCCTGCGGCGGAGCCGACCAGAACATCGGTGGGAAAATGCTGCTGCGCGAGGACCCGGGTAAGACTGACGCCGGTTGCCAGGGAATAGATTGCGGCCTCGTGCCAGGCCGAAGGGTACTCTCCGGCCAGAACTGCCGCCGAGGACCAGGCGATGACCGTGTGGCCCGAGAAAAAGGAGGAATTCACACCCGCACTGCCTACGAAAAACCGTCCGCGGCCATTATCGACGTTGGGGCGCTCCCGCCACGAGCTGAGCTTGATAACCTCGTCGAAAGCATACGCATCGATCATTGCCTGGCCGCCCAGGAGTCCGCTCTCGCGGAGATGATCGTCGTGGGTAATTTGCCCCAGTCCGGCGAAGCCTACGGGCACGCCGATGAACGTGTTTCGCAGAACATCTGAAACCGTGTTGTTGTTGTTGTTGAACGTGGGGTCGCGGCTCACCACCTGCGACATCGTGTAGTGGTCCGTTGAAAGAGCGACCGCGGTCGCGCCGGCCAACGGCACGAGCCATTTCAGATCGCGGGAGCGAATGTAGGCCGGGCTCGAGAATAAATGCAGTTCGTCCGGTACGAAATGTTTGGCGACGCTGATGTAGGTGACCTGCGGATGGGGTATGTCCTGCAACGGAACGTCGGAGTCCGCCTGATCGCCGGCCGGTGGGTTCAGGTTCAGAGCGGGCGTGGGCGCGTCCGGCAGCGAGGGGGGCTCTTCGGCCGTGGCTACAACGGCCGGCCGCGTGGTGGCTTCTGCACTACCGGATTCAAGCGGTCCTGTCTGTGCGAAAGCGGCGGCGGCCCCGAGAAGAGTGAGAGCCAATATGCCTGTGCTACGGTGTCCCCGGAGGAGTTTATCAACTAAGCCCATTTTGCCGTCCATTCTTGACCTAAAGCATGGCCCTTCATCGTTGTAGGGCGCATCCCGGTCACTCCGATTGTTCGATGCACATTTGCGCCGCGGCGTCGGATGCCGGTCTACAGCGACCGGTTTTTCATGAATATCTTCTGCTCGCCAGGCGGCATCCTATGGAGGCCAGGAGGTAGTTATGCCTGAAAAAGCCACGATGGAAGCAGCCAAAGAGGATTTGCGGGAGGGCAAGTCGCCGTCGACGGCGGCGGGGGAGTTCGTGCGCGAGGAGATGGATCACATCCGCGAAGGCAAGCACGGCGCGAGCTCGGCCAAGCAGGCGATTGCGATCGGGTTGAGCAAGGCGCGGCGCGCGGGCATTCCGCTGGGGCAGCCGTTGGCGGAGACGACGAGCGCGGCGACCCGGCACAAGGCAGCGCAGGATACGGAGCGCGGCAAGACCGATCCTGCGACCGGCGAGGAGGGTCAGACCAAGCGCGGACGGGCGCGGGAGAAGGCGATGAAGCGTGAGCCGCGTGCGGCTGCGTCGCACCGCGCGCTCTCACGGCAGGCGAAGGGTGCGGCGAGGAAGCGGACGAGCGCGGAGCGCTCAGCTTCGGCGAAGAAGGCTGCGGCTACGCGCAAGCGCGAAGGTTCCTCGGGTCGCTCGCGCTAGGCTTGCGCCCTGAAACCTGTGCGAGGATCGGCAACCCGCGATCCACACAAATCGCACGTTTTGCACTTGCGTGCACAGGGGTGCCACTCCTAATGTCTCTTCAGCTGATGAACGAGCGGTAAGTCGGAAGTGAATAGCTGGTACCGTCAAAGGACGCGATAGCCGACGCAAGTCGGAGGTTCGGCCACTGGCACCGCCGGAGATACACGGAAGATAAAGGCCGGAAGTCGGTCGAAGCAAAAGGCCTGAGGACGCAACACCCGATGAGAGTCGGGAGGGTTGGCCAAAGGAAGCCGGAACCCAGAAGACCCAACGCAAGTTGGGAGGCATGGAGACCGGACGGGCCGGAGGACGCAGCAACTGGCGCAAGTCAGGAAGGCTGGCCACCGGAAGAGCTGACGGAGAGAGCGCTCGGCGCAAGCCGGGACTCACACCGAAGGCAAAGACGGAGGACACAATACCCGATGCAAGTCGGGAGAGTTGGCCACCGGAAAGCCGGAGACGCGAGATTCGCCTAACACTGCGAGATTATCAATGACGGAAGCGCCAGGAACTTCGGTTTCTGGCGTTTTCCTTTAAGCGGGAAGGCGATATCCCGGTATACCCCCCGGCCCATTTTTCGCAAAGTCTTCAAAAAATTAGACTTAGGTCCGGACCCCATTCCAATCTCAGATGCAAAGAGCGAAGCCCGGCGGCGGCCGGGCTGGAGGATTCCTCTGCTTCTATTGTAATCGGGGTGTCAAGGGGGGACGACCCAAACGCCGGGTTACCAGAGAGTCTTGACCGGGTATTTGGGGATTTCCGCGGCGCCGGTGAGCAGGTTGAGGCTGCGGTTGATGGCCTGGGCGACCATCAGGCGATCGAATGGGTCGCGATGGTGTGCGTCCAGATGCTCAACGGCGAGGATGTCCTCGTAGGTGATGGGGAGAAGAGTGATCTGATACTCGCTTATGGGGGCAAGCCCACCGTTTTGAAAACGTCCGCTAACTTCTTCTTCTCTGGCATAAGTAATCCAAGATAACAAAACGGCAGCGCTGAAGCCCTGCCGTTCTCGTTTTTTGCGCGAAGCGCGTCCCGCCGTGCGCGTAGCACCTACTCGGCGGCCATCTCTTCTTGTTCGCCTTCCATGCGCATGGCTTCAAGTTCGCTGTCTTCGGCTTCGTGCGCTTCCATGACCTCGGACTGGATGGCGGCTGCCGCCTCTTCTTACCAGAAGATATCGACGGGATAAAGGCGCATCATGGCATCGCCGGAGATGAGCCGGAGAGTTTCGACCTTCGCCTATGCAATCAGCATGCGGTCGAATGGGTCGCCGTGATGAAAGGGGAGGACGGCAGATGCGCGAACGTGATCGAGAGCCACCGGCAGAAGATGGACGTTCCATCGCTGCATGAACTCAAGAATGGAATCCAGGCCTGCAGGCAAGCGCAATCTCTCCTGAGCGATCTTGATGCTGAGCTCCCAGAGCGACGCCGTGCTGACGAAGAGTGTGTTGCGACCGTCTTCGATTGCAGAGGAGATGTGGGACGGAAGCCGAGGGTCAGCGGCGATGCTCCAGACCAGAACGTGCGAATCGAGGAGCAGAGCCATTACTCCGGCTCGTCCGGAAACAACTTGCTCTCATTGAAGAGCCGCGCGATCTGATCATTCACTTCCGGGGAGTCCCAGTCGTCCGCGTACCAGATTTCACCCTTGCCCGAGCCGACCATTCCTTTACGATCGAGGTGTGAGACAGGATAGTCGCGGGAGACCACCAGCTTGAGAGAGGGTTTATCCGGGCGGGAGATCTCGACCTCCTGACCGGCATCTACGGCGGAGACGAGATCGGTGAGGTGCTCTTCGGCGTATTGGAGGTTGACCTGCATTCCTGGATTCTCATGCCTATCCAACAGCACCTCCATTATGCCTGATATGCATTTGCAAGGAAAATGGTGCATTTTTGTTCGGAGTTCAGGACTCTCGTGCATAACATCGCACTACGAACTGCATGTATTGCTATGCGAGAACGTAAACGGCAGGGCCGAAGCCCTGCCGTTTGTCTTTGCGCGAAGCGCGTCTCGCCGTGCGTCCTTCGACTGCGCTCAGGACAGGCTGCGAACTTATTCCGCGGCCATCTCTTCCTGTTCGCCTTCCATGCGCATGGCTTCGAGCTCGCGCTCTTCGGCTTCGTGCGCTTCCATGACCTCGGCCTGGATCTGGGCGGCCGCTTCTTCGAGCTCCGGGGAGAGCGCGACGTTGCGGTAGTAGTCCATGCCGGTGCCGGCGGGGATGAGGCGGCCGACGATGACGTTTTCCTTGAGGCCGCGCAGGTTGTCGATGGAGCCGTTGATGCTGGCTTCAGTGAGCACGCGGGTGGTCTCTTGGAAGCTCGCCGCCGAGATGAAGCTGTCGGTGGAGAGCGACGCCTTGGTGATGCCGAGCAGCAGCGGACGGCCGATGGCCGGACGGCCACCCTCCATCAGCACGCGCTGATTTTCGGCGTTGAACCGGAAGCGGTCGATCTGCTGCTCGAGCAGGAAGTTGGTGTCGCCAACCTCCTCGACCTTCACCCAGCGCAGCATCTGGCGGACGATCGTCTCGATGTGCTTGTCCGAGATGGACACGCCCTGCAGACGATAGACCTCCTGAATCTCATTGACGAGATACTGCTGCAGCTCGCGCTCGCCGAGGACATCGAGGATGTCATGCGGGTTGCGCGGGCCGTCGATGAGCGCGTCGCCGGCACGGAGGCGTTCGCCTTCCTGCACGTTGACATAGACACCGCGCGGAACGCTGTACTCCTCCTCCTGCCCGTTGTCGGCCGTAACGTAGACCTTGCGCTGTCCCTTGGTGACGTCGCCGAAGCGGACCACGCCGTCGATCTTGGAGATGATCGCCGGATCGCGGGGCTTGCGCGCCTCGAAGAGCTCGACGACGCGCGGCAGACCGCCGGTGATGTCCTTGGTGCGAGTTGTCTCGCGCGGGATCTTGGCGAGAATGTCGCCGGGGTGGACCTCGTCGCCGTCCTGCACCATGAGATAGGCGCGCGAGGGCATGAGGTAACGCTTGGTGATGGTGCCCTTGCCGGACTTGATGAGAATGGCCGGCTGGCGCTTCTCATCGGAGGACTCGGCGACGACGAGACGAGAGAGGCCGGTGACCTCGTCGATCTCTTCGTTGACCGTGATGCCTTCCTGCAGATCCTTGAACTGCACGGTTCCGGCGATCTCCGTGAGGATGGAGAACGTGTAGGGGTCCCACTCGCCGAGCAGGTCGCCGAGCTTGACCTGCTGGCCGTCTTCGACGCGGAGCTTGGCGCCGTAGACGAGCGCATAACGCTCCTTCTCGCGGCCCTTCTCGTCGACGATGGCGATGGAGCCGGCGCGGTTGAAGGCGACCAGGCCGCCTTCCTTGGAGCGGACGGTGACCAGGTTGATGAAGTGCACACGGCCGGCGTTCTTGGCTTCGAGATGCGAGGCGTCGGCAACGCGCGAGGCTGTGCCGCCGACATGGAAGGTACGCATGGTGAGCTGCGTGCCGGGCTCGCCGATGGACTGCGCCGCGATGACGCCGACGGCTTCACCCATCTCGACCATCTTGCCGGAGCCCAGGTTGCGGCCGTAGCAGAGGATGCAGCAGCCGCGCTTGGATTCGCAGGTGAGGACGGAGCGAATCTTGACGCGCTCGATGCCCGCTGCCTGAACCGCGGAGGCTTTGTCTTCGTCGATCTCGTCGTTGATGTCGACGATGATCTTGCCTTCGTAGTCCTTCAGTTTTTCGAGCGAGACGCGGCCGATGATGCGATCGCGCAACGGCTCGATGGTCTCGCCGGCCTCGATGATCGGCATGACGTAGATGCCTTCAACGGTGCCGCAGTCGTGCTCGGAGATGATGACGTCCTGCGCGACGTCGACGAGACGGCGGGTGAGGTAGCCGGAATCGGCGGTCTTGAGCGCCGTGTCGGCCAGACCCTTGCGGGCGCCGTGGGTCGAGATGAAGTACTCGAGCACGGTGAGGCCCTCGCGGAAGTTGGCCTTGATGGGCGACTCGATGATCTCGCCGCTTGGTTTCGCCATCAATCCGCGCATGCCGGAGAGTTGGCGAATCTGCTGCTTCGAGCCGCGGGCTCCGGAGTCGGCCATGATGTAGATCGGGTTCATGACTCCTTCCTTGTCCGCCTTCTTCATGTTGTTGAACATCTCGTCGGCGACGCGGTCGGTGACGGCAGACCACAGCTGGGTGACCTTGTTGGAGCGCTCGAGGTTAGTGATCGAGCCTTCAAGGTACTGCTGCTGCATGGTGATGACCTGACGCTCGGCATCGGCCACGACGGTGTACTTCGACTCGGGGATGACCATGTCGTCGAAGCCGACCGAAAGTCCGGAGAGTGTGGCGTAGTTGAAGCCCAGCTCCTTGATGCGGTCGAGCGTGTGCACCGTGATCTCGAGGCCGAGGTTCAGGTAGATGTAGTTGATGAGCTGGCCCATGCCCTTCTTCTTGAGCAGGCCGTTGACGAAGGGCATTCCCTCGGGCAGCGCGTCGTTGAAGATGGCGCGGCCGACGGTGGTGTTGATGTACTGCTTGTTGAACTCGACCGGCTCGGTGTGCGTGAGGTCCTGGTCGTCGTAGGCCGTGGTCATGTCGAGCACCGGGCCGGTGTAGCGCAGACGAATGGGCGTCAGCGTCTCCACCTGCTTGGCCTCGAGCGCCATCAGCACTTCCTCGACATTGGCAAAGACGCGGCCTTCGCCCTTGGCGCCGATCTTGGCCTTGGTCAGATAGTAGATGCCGAGCACGAGGTCCTGTGTGGGGACGGTGATCGGCTGACCTGACGCGGGCGACAGGATGTTGTGCGACGCGAGCATCAGGACCGAGGCCTCGATCTGCGCCTCAGGCGAGAGCGGGATGTGCACGGCCATCTGGTCGCCATCGAAGTCGGCGTTGAAGGCGGTGCAGACCAGCGGATGAATCTTGATGGCCTTGCCTTCAACGAGCACGGGCTCAAACGCCTGGATGCCCAGGCGATGCAGCGTCGGCGCGCGGTTCAGCAGCACGGGATGGTCCTTGATGACCTCCTCGAGGATGTCCCACACGATGGGCTCCTGCATCTCCACCATCTCTTTGGCCTGCTTGATGGTGGTGCAGTGGCCGGTCTGTTCGAGGCGGTGATAGATGAACGGCTTGAAGAGCTCGAGCGCCATCTTCTTGGGCAGGCCGCACTGGTGCAGCTTCAGCTCGGGGCCGACGACGATGACCGAACGGCCGGAGTAGTCGACGCGCTTGCCGAGCAGGTTCTGGCGGAAGCGGCCCTGCTTGCCCTTGAGGGTGTCGGAGAGCGACTTCAGCGGACGGTTGTTGGCTCCGCGCAACACGCGGCCGCGGCGGCCGTTGTCGAACAGAGCATCGACGGCCTCCTGCAACATGCGCTTCTCGTTGCGCACGATGACCTCAGGCGCATGCAGGTCCATGAGCTTCTTGAGGCGGTTGTTGCGGTTGATCACGCGCCGGTACAGGTCATTCAGGTCGGATGTCGCAAAACGGCCGCCGTCCAGCGGAACGAGCGGACGAAGCTCTGGCGGAATGACCGGAAGCACGTCCAGGATCATCCACTGCGGCTTGTTGTCGGACTTGCGGAACGCCTCGACGACCTTGAGGCGCTTGGAGTACTTGAGCTTCTTCTGCAGCGACGTCTCGGTCTTCATGCGCTCGCGCAGCTCAATGGCAAGCTCCTGAATCTCGACGCGCTTGAGCAGCTCCTTGATCGCCTCCGCGCCCATCATGGCCTTGAAGCCGGAAGGGCGGTACTGAGCATCGAGCTCGCGGAAGCGGTTCTCGTCCTTGATGACCTCGCGCTCTTTCACGGGCGCGTCGCCTGGATCAACGACGACGTAGCTCTCGAAGTAGAGGACGGCCTCGAGTTCACGCAGGGAGATGTCGAGCAGGTGGCCGATGCGCGACGGCAGGCCCTTGAAGAACCAGACGTGCGAGCACGGCGAGGCGAGCTCGATGTGGCCGAGGCGCTCGCGGCGGACCTTGGACAAGGTGACTTCGACGCCGCACTTGTCGCAGATGACGCCGCGGTGCTTCATGCGCTTGTACTTGCCGCAGAGGCACTCCCAATCGGTGATAGGTCCGAAAATTCTGGCGCAAAACAGTCCGTCGCGTTCTGGCTTGAACGTGCGGTAGTTGATCGTCTCAGGCTTGGTGACCTCGCCGTGCGACCACGAGCGAATCTTCTCAGGCGAGGCAAGCTGGATCTTGATGGAATCGAAGTCCGTGATCGGACCGGCGAGTTCGAAGGGGCTGGAGCGGAACATATTTTCTCTCCGTTGCAGTGCTTAGCTCGATGCCAACTTTTTGTTTCGCTCTCGGAGTTCTTCAGAGAGCCCGTTGCGAGCTTCGCTGCTGTATTGCTGCTACTTGCTTGTGACTGCGATTCTCTGCAGCCACTGAATCTTTGGGTCATCGCTCGCCGCCCGTTTCCCTCCTGCCGTTACACAAGCTCAGAAGGAAACAGGCGAAAGCGGATTTGCTAATCGGCGACGGCAAGCTCCGGGAGTGCAGGGATGCCTTCGTCGGTGGTGACGGCCTTCTTGACCAGCTCGACGTCGAGGCAGAGCGACTGCAGCTCGCGGATAAGCACGTTGAACGACTCGGGCACGCCCGGCTCGATCGCCGCCTCGCCCTTGACGATGGCCTCGTAGATCTTGGTGCGGCCGTAGACGTCGTCGGACTTGGCAGTGAGCAGCTCCTGCAGGATGTAGGCGGCGCCATAGGCTTCGAGCGCCCAGACCTCCATCTCACCGAAGCGCTGTCCACCGAACTGCGCCTTGCCACCCAGCGGCTGCTGCGTGATGAGCGAGTACGGTCCGATGGAGCGAGCGTGGATCTTGTCGTCGACAAGGTGCGAGAGCTTGAGCATGTAAATGTAGCCGACCGTTACCGGCTGCTCGAACTGCTCGCCCGTCATGCCGTCGATCAGAGCGCTCTTGCCGGAGGACGGAAGTCCTGCAGCCGCGAGCAACGCCTTGATCTCCGTCTCGCGCGCGCCGTCGAAGACCGCCGTGCCGAACCAGATGCCGCGCTTCATCCCCTTGGCGACGCGCATAGTCTGCTCGTCGTCGAGTTCGAGAAGCTGGTTGAGAGCCGCCGTGTTCTTGAACGTCTCTTGGAAGATGGCGCGAACCTCGTTGGCCTTCTGGTTCTTCTCCGCCAGCTCGGCAACCTTCTTGCCGAGGCTGTGCGCGGCCCAGCCCAGATGCGTCTCAAGAATCTGCCCGACGTTCATACGTGAAGGAACGCCAAGCGGGTTGAGAACGATCTCGACCGGCGTTCCGTCGGGGAGGTACGGCATATCCTCTTCCGGAAGAATGCGCGAGATGACGCCCTTGTTTCCATGGCGGCCGGCCATCTTGTCGCCGACCGAAAGCTTGCGCTTCATGGCGATGTAGACCTTCACCATCTTGATGACGCCGGGAGAAAGCTCATCGCCCTTGGACATCTTGCCGATCTTCTCGTTGGTGATCTTGCGCAGAACATCAATCTGGCGCGAGGTCATCTCTTCGATCTCGTCGATCTGCTCGTTGACGCGCGGGTCCTTGTCGGCGTAACGAATACGCTTCAGGTTGCGCGTTGAGATCAACTCGATCGTGTCACGGTCGAGAACATCGCCCTTCGACAGCAGCTTCTTGTTGGTGCGCTCGTCGTGAAGATCCGCGAGGACCTCCTTCGCGCCCAGGATGCCTTCGAGACGCTTGAGGCGCTCGTCGGTGAGAATACGAATCTCATCGGCGAGGTTGCGCTCCAGCTTCTCGATCATCTCCTGCTCGATTTGCAGCGCCCGCTGGTCCTTCTCCTGTCCTTTGCGGGAGAAGATGCGAACGTCGACGACCGTGCCCTCGATGCCCGGAGGGCAGGTGAGCGAGGCGTCGCGAACGTCGCCGGCCTTCTCGCCGAAGATGGCGCGAAGCAGCTTCTCTTCCGGAGTGAGCTGCGTCTCGCCCTTTGGCGTGACCTTGCCGACGAGGATGTCGTTGTGCGAAATCTTTGCGCCGATGCGGATGATGCCCGACTCGTCGAGATCGCGCAGCGCATGTTCCGAGACGTTCGGAATATCGCGCGTGATCTCTTCCGGCCCGAGCTTGGTGTCGCGGGCCTCGATCTCGAACTCCTCGATGTGGATGGAGGTGTAGTAGTCCTCCTTCACCAACTTCTCGGAGATGAGGATCGCGTCCTCGAAGTTGTAGCCGCGCCACGGCGTGAAGGCCACGAGCACGTTGCGGCCGAGACCGAGCTCGCCCTGCTCTGTACACGGGCCGTCCGCGATCACCTGCCCCTTGAGGACGCGGTCGCCCTTGCGGACGATCGGCTTCTGGTTGATGCAGGTGTTCTGGTTGGAACGCTTGAACTTCGTCAGCTGATAGATGTCCGATCCAACCTCACGCGAAAGCTGCGTGGGATGGTGCTCGCCTTCGACGCGGACGATGATGCGTTCGCTGTCGACGGAGTCCACCAGGCCGTTGCGCTTGGCCAGGATGACGGCGCCGGAGTCGCGCGCGGTGACGCCTTCCATACCGGTGCCGACGAACGGAGCTTCGCTCACGAGCAGAGGAACCGACTGCCGCTGCATGTTCGCGCCCATCAGCGCACGATTGGCGTCGTCGTGCTCCAGGAACGGAACGAGCGAGGCGGCGACCGACACGAGTTGCTTGGGCGAGACGTCGATGTAGTCGACCTCAGCTTTGGGAACAAGAACGAAGTTGCCCTGCTTGCGGGCGTTGACCAGGTCCTCGGTAATCGCACCGTGCTCGTTCAGGTCGATGTTGGCCTGCGCGATGGTGTGGCGGTCTTCCTCCCACGCGGAGAGATAGAAGCTGAACGGCTCGAAGTCGACGGTACGCTTGCCGTCCTTCTTGAGCTGCTTGTTCAGCTTGTGCGCCTCGCTGATCTCCAGCGTATCGCCCTGGCGCATGCCGCTCTCGCCGGCATTCGAGACGGCAACGTAGTCGAGCACGCGGCCGTCGCGGACGCGGCGGTAGGGCGACTCGATGAAGCCGTACTCGTTGATGCGCGCGAAGCAGGAGAGCGACGAGATGAGGCCGATGTTCGGTCCTTCCGGCGTCTCGATCGGGCAGATGCGGCCGTAGTGCGTCGGGTGAACGTCGCGGACCTCGAAGCCCGCGCGCTCACGCGACAGGCCGCCCGGCCCGAGCGCGGAGAGGCGCCGCTTGTGCGTGATCTCCGAGAGCGGGTTGGTCTGGTCCATGAACTGCGAGAGCTGCGAGGAACCGAAGAACTCGCGGATCGCAGCCATGACGGGTTTGGCGTTGATCAGGTCGTGCGGCATCGCCGTCGACATCTCCTGATAGACGCTCATCTTCTCTTTAATAGCCCGCTCCATGCGAACCAGCCCTATGCGGAACTGGTTTTCCATGAGCTCGCCGACCGCGCGGACGCGGCGGTTGCCAAGGTGATCGATGTCGTCCACCATGCCGATGTTCTTGCGCAGCTTCAACAGATAACGAATCGTCCCGTAGAAGTCCTCGGGCGTGAGCGTGCGCTTGTCGAGCCCGCTGGGGTCCTGGTTCTCATACAGCTTGATGTTGAACTTTAGGCGGCCGACACGCGAGAAGTCGTACTTGCGCGGATCGAAGAACATGCCCTCGAAGAGCGCGGTCGCGGTGTCGAGCGTCGGCGGATCGCCGGGACGCAGCTTGCGGTAGATCTCGATGAGAGCTTCCTCAGGCTTGCGCACGGAATCGCGCCGCAGCGTGTTGGCGATGATGTTGCCCACGTCGTCGCGCTCGGGGAAGAAGACCTCGAACGAAGCGACGCCGGACTGGAGAATCTTGTGCAGCTTGTCAGCGGTGAGCTCGGCGTTGGCCTCGTAAAGCAGCTCGCCAGTGGCCATGTCGACCACGTCGCCGGCGGTCATCGCGCCGTCGAACTCGCTGGTCTCGACTTCAACACTGGTCGTGCCGGAGGCGCGAAGATGCTTCAGCGCGGAGGCGCCGATCTTCTTGCCGGCAGCCACCAGCTCTTCGTGCTTCCCGCCGTGCAGAGCGACGCTCGAGCGAGTGCCGACCAGATGCGACGGCTTGTCCTCCGCCGAGACCACCCACGACAGCTTTCCGTCCTTCACCTTGAGGGTGTCGACCGTATAGAAGGTCTTGAGAATCTCCTCGTCGGTGCGCAGGCCGAGCGCGCGAAGGAAGATGGTGCCCAGGAACTTGCGCTTGCGGTCGATGCGGACGTACAGCGTGTTCTTCTGGTCGTACTCGAACTCCACCCACGATCCACGGTAAGGAATGATCTTGCCGAGGAAATACGTGCGGTTGTTCGCGGTCTCAAAGAAGACGCCGGGTGAACGGTGCAGCTGCGAGACGATGACGCGCTCGGTCCCGTTGACGATGAAGGTGCCGTTGGCTGACATCAGCGGAATGTCGCCGAAGAAGACCTCCTGCTCCTTCATGTCGCGCAGGCTCTTGACGCCGGTCTCCGGATCCTTGTCGAAGATCTTCAGGCGGATGGTGACCTTGAGCGGAGCGGAGTAGGTCATGCCGCGCTCTTCGCACTCGCCCTGGTCGTACTTCAGCTGCAGGCCCACCGGGTCGCCGCACTTGGTGCAGAAGTCCGGAGTGTTCTTGTTGTAGGTTCCGCAGAACTTGCAGAGGACGTCGCCGGGATGAAACGGGTCGGTGATGACCATGTGCCCGCAGTTGGAACAGGCAGTGCGCAGATGGTTCAGGCCCTTGAGGTAGCCGCACTTGCACTCCCAGTTGCCGATCGTGTAGTCCACGAACTCGAGCTCCGAGACGTTGCGGAAGTCGCTGATGGGAAAAACGGAGGTGAAGACGGATTGCAAGCCGTTGTCCTCGCGCTCTTGAGGCAGCTTGTCCATCTGGAGGAAGCGCTCATAGCTGCGGCGCTGGACCTCGATGAGGTTTGGAATCTGAATGCTGGTGGGAATCTTGGAAAAGTCGAGACGCGTGCGAACTGCGCGCAGTTCGTTCTGTGGGGTCGAGTCGGACATGAGCTCTCCTGTTACTTGCTGCTTGGCTCGAGGCCTCCCGAAGTTGTCTTCCCCGCATCAGAATGCGGGGCCAGAGCTATCGAGAGGGAGAGGTGCCGTTTGACAGGCCTCTCTGCTTGGACTTCGTGTGCGCCCATTCGGGTGCGGCCGCTCCTCGTTACGGCCACGCCCAAGGCGCGGTGTACTGCTCCCCAGCGAAGCATTCTGCGGGGTCCAAACTTGGTATGTCGCTTCCACAGGGGAAGCTGCTACAAAGGCGCTGTGACGGATCGAAAGCGAGATCCTGCGGAGCGCCTGGCCGCTACGTCTCGTCTGAGTTCCGGGAACTGTCGGAGTCGCCGGAATCGTCAGAGACGCGGAAAGCGCCCTGCGGGCATCGGTGCCCGGAGAACGCGCGTGAGCGCCTGATTTCTGGTTGTTCGTTGAAACGCTGGATAGTCGCCGCCCATTGAGAGCCTGCCGCAAGGCCTCAAGAGTTTGCCGCTTGTCAGACGCTTCACCCTGTAGACCCGCCGCTCGGACCACAGGATGGCCGGCTCCCTAGCCTGCGTCCCAATCCGCAGGATGAACCGGATATTGCTAAGAAAAAATCGCTAAAGTCTTGATGATGCAGACTGCTGGTTTATCTTCTACCCGTCGAAATGTCTTGTTTTCGGACCGGTCAGACTCTCGCCCGAGAATAGCTGCACACCAAGGCAGCCACGGTCCTCGCCCATCGGTAAGGATACCGCAAAACTACCTCGGCATGCAAGCCGGTTGCCAAAGAAACTTCTGAGCCCGGACCGGGGCTAAAATCCCGACCGCAGCCCTGGACGACTCTAGACGACCCAAAGGATGGATTTGTCAGGGCCGACGCCCTGACCGACCCAGTAACTCGCGCATCTTGTGCGAGTTACTTGATCTCCACGGTCGCGACGCCTTCAAACTTCTTGGCGACCGCTGCCGCGTCTTCCTTCGAGACGTTCTCCTTCAAGGGTTTGGGAGCGCCGTCAACCAGGTCTTTGGCCTCCTTGAGACCAAGCGAGGTGACCTCGCGCACAGCCTTGATGGTGTTGATCTTGTTCGCGCCGGCATCCTTCAGGATGACGGTGAACTCGGTCTTCTCCTCGACTGCCGGGGCTGCCGTGCCGCCGCCCGCCGGAGCCGCCGCCACGGTGGCCGCAGCCGCCGAGACGCCAAGACGCTCCTCGAGCTTCTTCACCAACTCCGAAGCCTCGAGCAAGGTGAGGCTAACGATCTGATCTTCCAACTTCTGAATGTCCGCCATTTTCTTCTCCGTTACTACTGAACTTTGATTTCCCGCGTTTTGCGGTCTTTCTTTACTGCCGATTGCACCTGCCTGAGACCTTCGCCTCAGGTTGCCAGCCCCTCATTCCAGGTTTCCGTTGCGCCCAGACCAGCGCACCTGAAAGGAGTTGCGGCGAAACTTATGTCCACGAAGCCGGGATGCGCTTCGCGGGCTTGCTTACTGCCCCTCTGCGGGCTCGGTCGAAGCCGCTTCTCCGCCCTGCGAGGCCGTCGAGTTCTCCGGCTGGGCTGCGCCGCTGGGCTGTTCGCCTGCGGCCGACTCTTCCACGTGGGCTGCAGCCTCGGTCGCTTCCGCAGCGGCTTCGGCTTGCTTCGCTTCCGGCTTCCCAGTCTCTTCCGGCTTTCCAGTCTCTGATTTGCCAGCTTCCACAGGATCTCCTTGCAGCTTGCCCTGCTCGACCGCCTGGTTGACCACAACCGCCAGATTGCGGCCGGTCGCGTTGATAACCGTCGCCAGGCGCTGCGCCGGCGAGTTGATCAGGAACAGCAGCTTCGAGAACAACTCTTCCTTGCCCGGCAGCGTCGCGAGCGACTGAATCTCCGAGACGTTGATGACCTTGCCGTCGATGATGCCCAGCTTGAAGGTGAACTCCGCGTTGTCCTTCACCCAGTTGGACAGCGCCTTCGCGAGCGCCACCGGATCGCCGGAAGTGTAGGCCACCGAGCTGACGCCCTTCAGCCCCTGCAGTGCAGCCTCGACCTTCGTTCCCTCAGCCGACTTGGCCGCCAGCTTGTTCTTCACGACGTGATAGCTTCCGCCCGCCGCGCGGATCGTCTTGCGCAGATCGAAGTCCTTCGCCGCAGTCAGTCCCTTGAAGGTGCCGATGATGGCCGAGGTCGAGTGCTCGAGCTCGCCCGCCAGCTGCTTTACCTTCTCGTTCTTCTTTGACTTGCTCAGTGCCATGAGAAAACCCTTGCCTTCCAGCCGCCAGCCGCACACTTGGGAGCGGTCCAGCTCAAAATCTCAGCGCGAAAATCGCGCGCGTTCCAGTCGTCCTTACGCCTTGCCGGCGATGTCAGCCGTCTCAGCCTGCAACTCAATACCCGGGCCCATCGTTGAGCTCAGCACAATCCGCTTGATGTACCTGCCCTTGGCCGCCGACGGCTTGGCCTTGACCACAGCCGAAACCACAACCATCGCATTCGCCTCCAGCTTGTCGGGTGAGAAGCTCAGCTTTCCGACCGGAACATGCACCAGCGCGGTCTTGTCAGCGCGGAACTCAACCTTACCGGCCTTGATCTCCTTGATCGCTCCAGCCACATCGGTGGTCACAGTGCCGGTCTTCGGGTTCGGCATCAGGCCGCGCGGCCCGAGCACCTTGCCCAGACGGCCGACCGAACGCATCATGTCCGGAGTCGCAATCAGCGCGTCGAATGCCGTCCAGTTTTCCTTCTGGATCTTCTCCACAAGGTCTTCGCCGCCCACAAACTCGGCTCCGGCAGCCTCGGCCTCGCGAAGCTTGTCGCCCGAGGCGATCACCGCCACAACTTTGCTCTTTCCACCCAGACCGTGGGGGAGAATAACGGTGCCACGGACCATCTGGTCGGCGTGGCGGGTGTCGACGCCCAGGCGCAGCGTGAGGTCGACGGTCTCGTCGAACTTGGCAAACTTAGCCTTCTGCAGCAGGGGAATCGCTTCGCCGATGGCGTACGGACGCTGCTCCACAAGGGCGCGCGCCTTCGTAATATTCTTCGATGATTTACGAGCCAATGTCTCTTCCTTCGTCTCCCACCCCGGTTCCTTCACTGGCTGGCGCCGGAAGGACATGCGCTGAGCTGCATGGGCGTGGTCTCGACTGGTCTGCGCAAATGCACAGACAACCCTCTAAGTATGACGGAAAACTGCAAACCGGTCAAGAAATTAGCTGGTAATAGGGCATCCCGAGAGCGGTTCCATCGTCCTTTACCATCAACCACAGGGAAAGATCACCGCGCGTCTGAATATGCTCCGGAACGTTCTGTCCCGTGCGGTTAACGAAATGCCGCATCTCTTCCTTCACCGATTCAACTAAGGCATCGGCAGGGGTCTCACTGTTCTCCGCACAAATCCCGACGTGCCAGCCGACCGCATCCTCGTAAACTATCGCGACAACTTCGAGGCCCTCGTTCTGAATCTCTGCCTCTAGTTTGCCGTGCTCGGGGATTGCTATCAGTTGGTATGTGAAATGAATTTCCGATGACATCCCCAGCTACCCCCAAATCCTTCCCAGCTCCAGCACAAACCCGCCCGCCGGTCCTTCGCCGTACACAGCGCTCGTGCCTTCGAGAACCTCAGGCTCGCGACCGGGCCGATAGACCTCGACAGCCTTGCGCTCCGGATCAATCAGCCAAGCCAACTCCGCGCCGTTGGCGATCCATTCACCCATCTTCGCGCGCAGATCATCCAACCTGTCCGATTCTGAGCGCAGCTCGATCACGAACTCCGGACAGATCGGCGCGAACTGTTTCTGCTGCTCCCGCGTCAGCCCGTTCCACTTTCCCCACGAGACCCACGAAGCGTCCGGCGAGCGCATGGAGCCATCCGGCAGCGTGAACCCGGTATTGGAGTCGAAGACCTTGCCGCCGCCATCCTCGCGCGCCCAAAGCATCAGGTCCGTAGTCAATTCAGCATTGCGGCCGCCACCTTCGGCGCCCGTTGGCGACATCAGCACAAGCTCTCCATTTTTGTCGCGTTCAATGCGCAGCAGATCGTTGACCGCGCAGAAGTGCAGCAGCTCGTCGTCCGTCAGGGGGCGCTCGAAGCGCAGACGGACCGGCAACTCGATCTCAGACACCGCGAACTGCATACGTCAGAGTGTACGACGAAATTTCCGCTTGACAGCCACCCGAGGGCGGCCTACTCTCAACTTACCGAGACGAATAAATGGCGAAAATTGTGAGGGGGCAAGCCGCATCGCTCTTCCCTATCCTGCCCTCCCGGCCCGTCGGCCTGGCGCGCATGGCGCTCGAATCCACCCACGCTGACGATGGCCACCTGATCGCTGCTGAACAAGTCGGTGTCCAAACGCAGGCTCTCGCTGGAGTATTCGATCAATCCGTTTCGCGGCTGCGAGTTCGCCTGCCGCTACTGCTATGCGCGCTACACGCACGAGTTTCTACAGCCGGGACCGATCGTGCGGCCACCCATCGGGGCCTACGACGTTCCGCAGCAGCCGTGGGCGCTGGCCTTCGAGCGCGAGATCTACCTGAAGGAGAACGCCGCCTGGCTGCTCGAGCAGGAATTGAAGAAAGTTGACCCGCGCGAGGAGATTGCCATCGGCACGGCCACCGACCCTTACCAGCCCATAGAACGGCGCGTCGGCATCACGCGCTCCATCCTCGAGGTCTTCGCCCGGCGCGAGGGCTACCGCCTCGGCATCATCACCAAGTCCACGCTGATCGAGCGCGACATCGATCTGCTGCAACAGATCGCGAAGCACAACACGCTGGTCGCGCACATCACCATCACCACCGCCGATGCGGCGCTGGCGCGCAAGCTGGAGCCACGCGCGCCACGTCCCGATCTGCGTTTCGCCACAGTTCAAAAGCTGCGACAGGCCGGCATCGTCGCGGGCGTGCTGTGCTCGCCGCTGCTGCCCGGCATCAACGACACTCCGCGCACGCTGGACGCGGTCGCCAGCCGCGCGGCGGCAGCGGGTGCGAGCTTTATGGGAGCGCACCCGCTGTTTTTGAAGTCGTGCTCGCGTCCAACCTGGATGAGTTTCGTTCGCGAGCACTTCCCTCACCTCCTGGAGGACTACACGAAGCGCTACGCGAAGGCGGACTTCGTCGACACCGCCTACCGCGAGAAGGTAGCGGCGATAGCCCGCGCCGCCTGCCGGAAGCATGGACTGAAGCAGCGCTCGACGGAGGCACTGCTGTCCAGCGCGCTCGGTGCACAAGCGGGCGGAATGCCGCCGCGCAAGGCTCCGCAGCCGGTGCGGACAGCGGGCTTCTCCTCTCCAGCGTCGCCCGCACAGGGATCGCTGTTCGCATCCGCCTGACGTGCTCGATCGACCTTCTTCCTGTCAGCAGTCAGCCGCGAGCCAGCAGCGCGTCGATCTCGCTGCGCCGCGGCATGGAGGGCGCGGTGCCGGCGCGCGTGACCGAGATGGCCGCCGTCGCGCAGCCGAAGCGCACCGCATCGAGAAGCGGCTGGCCCTCGGCCAGCGCCGCGGCGAAGCCTCCGCAGAACGCATCGCCCGCACCGGTCGTTTCGAGCACGGGTCCCGCATCGAATGCCGGCAGAATCGCCGTCTGTCCCGTGGAGGTACGTACCAGCGCGCCGCGCGCTCCCAGCGTAAGAATCACCTCGCTCGCGCCTCGCGCCTGCAACGCAACAGCGGCCCGCTCGGCCTCCTCGACGCTCTCAACAGGAAGTCCGGTCAACAGCGCAGCCTCGCTCTCATTGGGCACAACAAAATCCGCCAGCGCGAGCAGGCTGTTTGGCAGCGGAGCGCCGGGGGCGGGCGCTGGATTCAGGATCGTCCTCACTCCGGCCTCACGTGCAATCTTCAATCCGCGTTCGACGACGGCGACGGGCATCTCAAGCTGCGTGAGAAAGATGCTCGCGCCGCGAATCGCATCCGCCATCGCGTCGACCTCCTCGACCGTAATGGTGAAGCACGCGCCCGGGACGACGATGATCGCATTCTCGCCGCGATCCTCGTCGATGAGGATGGCCGCTGCCCCGGTCGCTGACGAACAGCTCCGCGTCAGCGAAGCATCGATGCCGGCTGCAGCCCAGGTCGAGCGCGCGAGCTGTCCGAACGCATCGTCGCCGAGCTTCGACGCCATTTGCACCTGCGCTCCGGCGCGCGCCGCCGCAACGGCCTGGTTCGATCCTTTGCCGCCTGGCCCCAGCGCAAAACCGGAACCCATCAGCGTCTCTCCCCACGCGGGCAGGCGCGTAGCGCGAAAGGCGACGTCGGCGACAAAGCTGCCAAGAACAAGAACGGTGTGCGGCATCGATCTTCCTTTTTCAGCGACGAATTGTGAAGTAAGTATGCGTCAGATGAATGGTTGTGTTGGACGAATGGGCGCTGGCGATCAGGACGATCGCAAAAATGTAGGCGGCAAACATTGCAGCGAGATAGCCTTTGGCTTTTGCGTTCGCGCCGCGAAATTCCTTGAATGCAAAGACACCCCACAAACACGCGACCATGGGCGATGCCTGGCCGATCGCATACGAGATCGACACGCCGACCGCCGATCCCGCGACCAGATTGAACGCCATGCCGACGCCCCAGATCGCGCCGCCGAGCAGACCGAGCGCGTGATACTTCGCGGAGGTGCGAAAGTAGTCTCTGCCTGCGACCGGCGTGCCGATGATGGGCTTGCGCATGAGGATGGTGTTGAACACGAAGCAGCAGAGGAATGCGCCGAACGTGAGCAAGACGGTCGTCGTGTACGGCGTCAGCGTGTGCGCACCGCGCGTCATCGCTAGCGTGACAAACGGCGCCCACGTGCCCATCAGCAGGCCGGAGATAATGCAGACGATCACGCCTTTGCGGGAGACCGCTTCGCCGCCGCTGCGCAGTGCGCCATACGCTTTGCCGACGAGGATTACCGCAACCACACTCAGCAGCACTCCAATGCCCAGCAGCACCGCATTGCCCTTTGGTTGCAGCGCATACGCCAGGACCGCGCCTTCAGCCAGCGCGATGCCGATAGAGAGCGGAAACGCGACGGCAAGACCGACAATCTCAATACCCGCGATAAGCAGCACGTTCGCGATGTTGAAGATGAAGCCGCCAACAGCGGCGTAGAACAGGTTGAGACCGTCCGCCTCGCGCATGTTGGCGAGAAACGCCGTCGGTCCGCCCGCGAAGCTGCCCATCGTGAGCGCAAGGATGATCGCGATCACGAAGATACCGACCGCGTAGTCCCAGTAATAGAGCTCGAAGCGGTAGTTCTTCGTGCCCTTGAAGGTGTTGGCGAACGAGCCCCAGCAGATGGTGCTGAGAACCGTCATCAACAGCGCGACGGCAAAGGTTGACGGGACAAACATGTAGGACGGCAGCTCCAGGCCGCGCTCATCTCAGAGGACGACGCGCAAGAAGCAGCCATTATGCCTTGCGTACACGGTGATTGGATAGAACTTCTCCGCTAAATTCCACGGCCGGCCGCTTCCATCTCTGCCCTGACAACCTCCGGCTGGTTCGACCTTTCGTCGTTAATCCCCTTGCGAACGATCACCAGGTTGTGAAAGAAGGCCATCTCTACAATGCTCCGCTCGAAGGAGTCGGGCATGTAGCCGTCGCTCGAATACTCGGCATAGTTCAAGCAGTCTGTAAGTCCCTTGAAGAAATTCAGCAGTGTGTCGGGCTTCGCTCTTCCTCCGCCGTAGCTAGGCCAATACGAGGTTTGCGTGTCCTCGATCGCATAAATCCCGTTCGGCCGCAGCAGAGGAAAGAGCGTACGAAACGTTCCGATGACGTGCTCATTCACATGGCTGCCATCGTCGATGATGATGTCGAACCCGCCATACTCTTCCGACAACTTCCGAAGCGCCTGCGCGTCGGTCTGATCGCAGATACGAACGTCGATGCGCGGCTCGCTGAAGTGTCGCTTGTCGAAGATGTCGATGCCGACGATGCGCGCATTCGGGAAAAATCTCTTCCACATCCGCAGAGAAGCGCCTCCATAATCAACCATCGCCTCGCCGCCGACGCCGATCTCCAGCAGGTTAAGGTGTTGCTTCCTCAGTGGGCCCAAGTAGCGCTGATAGTGCGGCGTATACCAATGGCTGCCCCACTTGTCCGTTCCATATAGAGGAGCAAGACGATTCAGATCGTCTCTATACACAACCTTCGCAAGAGGCATCATTCGGCGGCGGGTCGATAAAGGAACTAACTTCTTGGCAGCCTGAATGAAGCTCATGGACGAATCGATCTCCCTGAAGCATCTCTAGGGAACTATACAGTTCCATCCGCGCCATTCATTACAGACAGTGCCACTAGGAGGCGCGTCTCTAGCCGGTGGAGCATTAAGAAAAAACACCCGGAGCGCAGTGCGTCCGGGTGTTTCTATCGTGTTCGATTTGCAGTTTTATGCGACGACGTCGAGACCCATTGAGCGCGCGGTGCCGCGGATCGTCTTGGCAGCCGCCTCGACCGAAGTCGCGTTCATGTCCGGCATCTTCTGCTTGGCGATCTCGAGGATCTGCTTCTCCGTCACCTTGCCGACCTTGTCCTTATTCGGTGTGCCGGAGCCCTTCTGCACGCCAGCCGCCTTCAGCAGCAGAACGGGCGCGGGAGGCGTCTTGGTGATGAATGTGAAACTGCGGTCCCCATACACCGTGATGACCACCGGAACCGTCATGCCGTTCAGCGCGGGATCCTTGGTGCGGTCGTTGAACTGCTTGCAGAACTCCATGATATTGACCTGCGCCTGTCCGAGCGCGGGGCCAACCGGCGGAGCCGGCGTTGCTTTGGCGGCCATGATCTGGAGCTTTACGTAGCCTTGTACCTTCTTGGGTGCCATATTCTTCGTCCTTCCTTTGATGCGGGCCAGACAAAGCCGAAGCCCGCATGGGTTGTGCTGCTGTAGGAGCTAGAAGGTCCGGTGAAGCGACCGGGCTGGAACTCCTGCAAAAACCGTATCGAAGCTACGGAGCTCTTGATCTTTCTCCGCTCCATCTTCGACGAATCTCGAAATCTTATGTTCGCCGCTCTCCGGAAATCCTCCGGAAAAGCTGCGGAACCTCGGTGCGCTGCCTGTGCAACCGACAGCGGAAATCCTGTGCGCGATGAGCGCGCGGAGCCCTTACTCCTCGGCCTTCTCCACGTTGGCGAAGCTGACCTCGGTAGGCGTCGGACGACCGAAGATCGAGACCATGACTTTGAGCGTCTGCTTGTCTTCGTTCACGTCGTCGACCGCGCCATTGAAGTTGGCGAATGGGCCTTCGGTGATGCGGACCTGTTCGCCCTTGGTGAACTTGAGCTTGAGCTTCGGCCTCTCCTTGGTGACGTCCGAGCGATTCAGCATCGCGTTGACCTCGGCCTCGGAGAGCGCGTTCGGCTGGTCGCCAGTCTGCAGGAAGCCGGTGACGCGCGGCGTGTTCTTCACCACGTGCCACAGATCGTTGTCCAGCGCCATCTCCACGAAAACGTAGCCGGGCAGGAAGACGCGGTCGATGGTGTACTTCTTGCCATTGCGCAGCTCGGTCGTCGGCTCGGTCGGAATCTCGATGCGGCCGACGCGGTCCTCGAGGTGGTAGGCGGCGACGCGCGACTGCAGCGACTCCCTCACCTTGCGCTCGAAGCCCGAGTACGCGTGGATGATGTACCACTTGAAGTTTGCGTGAGCAGGGGGCGCAAGCTGCGCTTCGCCCTCCGCAGGCGCGCCTTCAACCGTGCCCGCGTCAGGTGCAGCAGTCGCGGCCGAGGCGGCCTCGGCGTTGGCGCCAGTGTTCTGCTCCGCGGAAGCCGTTTGCTCGTCCGTACTTTGCTCGACGTTCAAGTCGTTTGCCATCGTTTTGCTTTCTGCGCGCCGGCCGCTCTTGCGGGGCGCGGGTATCTCAGTAATGCAGGCCCGTAAGGTTCGCGAGCATTCGTTGCAGTTAATGCTTGGTGAGATGCAAAAAGAACAGGTCGACGCCATGCCCAAGCGTAAGGTCGACAAGCTCAAAGAAGGCCGCAAACAGAAACACGGTTACGATGACGACGATCGTCGTGTTCTGCACCTCGGCTCGCGTAGGAACGACGACCTTGTGCATCTCCTGGCGCGTCTCCTTCAGAAACTCGATCGCGCGCTGCGGGGCTGCCATCAGGCGCTGGAGCATCGGGTTAGCCTGCTCCGAGTTCGCCGCTGCAATTGCTGCTTTCGCCATAGTTGCTGTTCCTAACTTCTAGACGTTCCAGAATCGATCCCGGCTGCGTCTTCTGTCTTCTGCTTCGTCCGAAGCTGCGCCCCAGGGGCCGCTCGTGGAGATGGCAGGGGAGCTCGGATTCGAACCGAGAAGTCCGGTTTTGGAGACCGGCAGTTTAACCGTTGAGCTTACTCCCCTGTGGAGGGCTCAGGGCTCAGCATTCGGAGTTCAGCAAGCTCAACAAGCTCGCTGGACCCCTGCCCTGGGCTCTGACTACTTGGTCTCTTTATGGTCCGTATGCTTGCGGCACGTGTTGCAGAACTTGGAGAACTCGAGACGGCCGGTCGTGGTCCTCTTGTTCTTGGTGGTCGAGTAGTTCCGGTTCTTGCACACCGGACACTGCAGGCTGATGATCTCGCGCATATGGTTCTCCTAACGTGGCCAGCCACCTCGGCTGGCAAGCAGCTTGCCGCTGGTTTTTCTGCAACTTGCAGGTAAATTCAGCCGACACGCCGCGACGCAGGGCTTGTGGCCCCTGCTGCCTGATTCCTGAATTGTATTGCTGAGGGGGAGCGATTCAGGCCGCCCTCTCTCTATTATCCACGAAAATGGCCGGTTGGGGAAGGCTTCCATTTGGCCTGAGAGACCTAATGCATGGACCTGGAAAAGTTCGAATCAATGTGGAGAAGCATGGGAACGGGTTTGCCGTGAAAGGTCGCGGGACGAAATCTGTATCCCTGAACCGACGCAATAGAAGCTTGATCCCAACATGGATTACCTGAACTCTGCAGAAGCGCCTCTCGACTGGGTAGCCCTTCAACCGTAACCAGGATTTCAATCTCCGCCCTGAGGCTGTCCTCCTTCGGGATACATTTCGGACTGGGATCTTCCGTATGGATAGCGACCGGACGAGTGGGGTAGCTTCCAACCTCCAACTGCATGTGCGTACGGACGGATAACGGCACATCCGCCTTCGTTTCGGGTGAAAATCGGCGCTGATTGAGCATGGCGACCGCGCAACGTTTCACCTCCTCCGATCCGCTCTCGATCTGAGGATCAGTGACCTCGCCGTTTGTTCCCACAATAAAGTTGACCGAAACTGTCTGAGCAGCGATTTTCTTGCACTCTTTCGGCGGAGCCCAGCCTGTGTAATAAAGCAGTGCCGGCGGCATTGAGCCCCCGTTGATGTCCGGCATTGCCGTCTGAGGTGCTGAGCTCTGCTGCGAGGGTGCCGAAGCACTTGCGAAAAAAACAAATGCCCAAAGCAAACTGTTCATGGATCGAATCATGTATTTGGCTTTCCAGCGGTTGAACTGTTCGACGCCTGAGAAGCTATAACATGCGATTGGTCTGGAAACAAGAGTGGCGAGCCGAAGCCCGCCGCTCTTGTTCCTGTTGTCTTCTGCGCGAAGCGCGTCTCGCCGTCCGCGGGAACTACTTGATGATCTCGGCGATGGTGCCGGCGCCGACGGTTCTGCCGCCCTCGCGGATGGCGAACCTGAGACCCTTCTCCATGGCGACCGGCGTATGCAGGGTGACCTCCAGCTGGATGTTATC
>DATCFM010000022.1:0-3071 GCA_036509515.1 Acidobacteriaceae bacterium | reverse complement strand
TGGATGGGGAGTTTGTGGTCGCGGATGATCTCGAGCATCTGTGCGGTGCCGAAGCTGTTGACGAGGACGTACTTCGCGATCTCGGGCATGTAGCCGCCGTAGGCTGCTTCGTGGAAGACGATGTCGATGTCTTCGAGCGCGGCGTGCATCGTCTGGTAGTCCTGAAGGTTGCCCTGCACGAACTCGGCGGCGGGGTTTATCCAAGCGGGCTTGCCGAGCTTGTGCGTGTTGGGCTCGAGGTTGTCGAGGATGCGGACGCGGAAGCCTTCGCGGATGAGGAGGTCGACGATGTGCGAGCCGATGAGGCCCGCGCCTCCGGTGACGAGAGCGCGCTTGGGGTGTGCAGGCATCAGGATGGATGGTAACGGATCGTCTGCAATGCGCGCAGGAGTGCTGCGCCGCATGCGGTCAGGTCTTGATGGCGGCCTTGATGACGGGAGTGGCGGCGAGGTTCGACTTCAGCGGACCGTCGGTCCTCATCTGCTGCACCAGCTTGCTTGCGATGGCCTCATCCGTTTTGGCGGCGCTGTCGATCTCCACCGGAAACAGTACGGCCACCTGTGGGCCGTCGTCGCCCATGCGCAGGTGGGCATCGATACGGGGAGTGTCCAGGGCGGTTCCCATCCAGGTCTCGATCTGATGCTGCTGCGCTTCGATGTTTTGACGATAGGGCTGGTAGACGCTGTCGACGACGTCGATGAGCGCCTTGGTGGCGGCATCGATGTCGGCCTCGGGCTTGAGCTTTGCGATGAGCTCGTGCCAGGCGTACTCCGTGCCGGGGAGCTGTTTGTAGAGCGGTGTTCCGGTCTGGAAGAGCACGGAGTTGGCGAAGACAGCGACGCGACCGGTGGAGTGCAGCTCGGTGCCGGAGCCCACGAGCTCCATCATGTAAAAGCGCGCGATGCCGACCTCGATGACCGTGCCGGTGACGCCGGCCACGGTAATGCGGTCGCCGACGCGCACACCGTAGCGGCCGACGATGAAGAAGTAGGCCGCGACCGAGAGGAGAATCGTCTGCAAGCCTACGGCGATGCCCGCCGTGAGAAAGCCTGCGAAGGTAGCCAGCGAGCTGAACTGCGTGACGAAACCGAAGAGCATGACCAGCCCACCGAGAAAGCCGACAACGATCCGGCGCACGAGGAGAAGTTGGCGGCGGCGGCGGAGATCGCTTACATAGCGCAGGGTAGCGCGGTTCCATATCTGGCCGACGACCACCAGGACAAGCAGGGCAACGGCGATCAGGGCAACTCGGATAAGGATCGAGCGCAGAAGCGCTATGTATTCCGACTGGACTGCGGTGCGCCAGCTCGTCAGCGTGCCGCGCTCTTCTTCGAGGACCGTCACCTCTTGGGTGAGCGGCAGCATCGCGTCGGCGAGCACACGGAAGGTGGATGTGAGCTGGTCAAACTGTTTACGCGTCGCAAGGACGTCCTGTGCATCGGTGGTGGGCGTCGCCTGGAGATTCACTGTTTGCTGACTGAGGATCTGGCCCTGCTTGATCAAGTTGCCCAGCACGCGGGTGAACGGGCCGCGAAGGTTCTCGGCCTGGTTGCGCAAGCGGTTCGTGTCGGCAATTTGCTCATCGATGGAGCGCCTTGCCGATAACAGATCAAACAAGGCGGACGCCTGCGTGACGACGCCTGCGTGCTGCGCATCGCGGATATTTTCCAGCGGCGGCGCTGTGATCGACTTGCCGGTTCCGGAGCTGAGTTCCGGGGCCGAGTCGGCGAGGCGTTCGATCTCGCCCCTGACTCCCGTATGGCCGCCTTCCGAGTCCGTGAACCTGGCGATACGGTTCAATGCGTCGAGCGTAGCCTGCAGGAGTTTGAACTCTCCATCGATCTGCTCCTGCTTCTGCAGCAGCGGAGGACGTGTCTTTGCATTCGAGTGAGCAATTGCCGCATCGTTGGCGGCGTCTACCGCCTGCAGTGCGGAGATCTGGCTGACGATGCGAGCGCGCACCGCTGCGATCCGCTGACTCTCAGGCGGCTGACCGGTGGTCTCCTGAGCATCAGGTGTGGCGTTGGCAGGAGCATTCACACGCGTGAGCAGGGCCGCCTCGTTACGCGCAGACTGAAAGGCGAACTGCGCGATTTGCGCGGCCTGCGCCTTCGACTGCTGGGCATAGAGGATGTCGCTTGGCTCGGCCGCCTTCTGGATCGTCGTGGTCGCCGATCGATAGAAGCGAAGAATCTCACTGAGGTGCTGAAGGATCGCCGGGCCCTGCGCTTTGACGTCGATGTTGATGCCGGTCAGGGGCGGCAGGCGGGCAATCTGCTGCTCGAGCGTGAGTACTGGAGCGGCATGCCAGGCACGCGCTGAGGAAGAAGCAGATGTGGACGTGGCTTGCGCGGGGTGAGACGCGTTCGCGGGTCCGGCTTGGCCCATGGCTGCGTCTGGCGGTGTCCCGGGTGCCGACGCCGCGGCCTGCTGTGGTGCGCTGGTGTTTGCAGACTTGTGGGTCGCGGGCTGCGCTGAGAGCGGGGGCGCGAGCAGAAGAGACGCGAATAGAGCGAAGAGCAGGGAGCTCCGCGAAGAAATGGACTCGGCACGAAAAATCATCATGTGGTTAGACGCGCGAAGACGCGCTACGGAAGGTTTCGTGGCTGGAGAAGTCAGGCTCGCTCAGAAGCGCGAGGGTCAGCACCTTGAGGTTTACGAAGGAATCGTTGCGCCGGTAATCCATTGAGCTTCCAACTATACAAACAAATGGCCCGGCGTCTCTTTCGAGATCCGGGCCATTTCCTTCAGCGATCGGTCGGCGATCGGTCTTAGATGTCGAGGTTCTTGACGTCGAGGGCGTTCTCTTCGATGAACTTGCGGCGGGCTTCGACGTCTTCGCCCATAAGCGTGGTGAAGATCTCTTCGGTGGCGGCGATGTCTTCGAGCTTGACCTGCAGGAGCGTGCGGCGGGCCGGGTCCATGGTTGTTTCCCAGAGCTGCGGGGCGGTCATCTCGCCGAGGCCTTTGTAGCGCTGGACCTGGTACTCCTTGCGGCCCTGTTCGATGACGTACTCGAATACCTCGCGCGGCGTCTGCTTCTCCACCGGGTCCTGCGACGCCTTGGAGTT
>DATCFM010000021.1:0-3973 GCA_036509515.1 Acidobacteriaceae bacterium | reverse complement strand
ATTGCCCAGGATCTGGGCGTCTCCACTGTCACAGTTTCAAAGGTCCTTCGCGGCAGCTCTGACATCGGCGACGTCACGCGTGCGCGCGTGTTGCAGCGCATGAAGGAGCTGAAATACCAGCCCAACATGCTGGCACAAGCGCTGGCCAGCGGCCAATCGTTTGCAGTGGGGCTGGTCGTGCCGGACCTCGTCCATCCCTTCTTCGCCGAGCTGGCAAAGTCGCTCGGAGGAGCGCTCCGGCAGAGCGGCTTCGCGCTCATGCTCGCCTCTTCTGAAGAGGACCCCGAGATCGAGCGCAACGAGATTCGCACCCTGCTCAATCGCGGCATGGACGCCATCCTCGTCGCGTCCTGTCAGCCGCACGCGTCCAAGCCCTTCCTCGGCAACAGCAACACCGTGCTCGTGCTCCTCGACCGCCGGTTCCGTTCCCTCAAGGCGAACTTCGTCGGCTGCAATGACGTGATGGCCGGCGAACTTGCCACGCGCCATCTGCTCGACACCGGGCGAACGCGCATCGCCCACATCGGCGGCACCAGCACCAGTCCGTCCATCGATCGGCTCCGCGGATATCAAAAGGCGCTCGCCAAAGCCGGCATTCACTCGCCGAAAAACTACATCGTCACGCGCGAACGCTTTGAGGAGGCGGGCGACTCCGCCGGCTACCACGCCATGCGCGAGCTTCTCTCCCGCCGGGCCCGCCCCGACGCTGTCTTCTGCTACAACGATCTCACCGCCATCGGCGCCATGCAGGCAGCGATGGACGCAGGCCTGTCTATCCCGCAGGACATCGCTTTCGTCGGCTGCGGCAATCTGCGTTACGCTCCGTATCTCAAGGTGCCGCTCACCTCGATCGATCAGGCAACCGCGCGCATGGGTGCGATGGCCGGAGAGTTGGCGATCGACGTCGCGCGAACACCCAAACAGCCGCCGCAGGTGAAGCTGCTCGAACCCACACTCATCATCCGCCAGTCGAGCGTCTCTTCCTGATTTTCGCAAGCTCGCAACATCGTTCCTACCTACGGCGCCGGACACGTCTCCGGCGGAACAGGGTACGCCGGCGGCGCTCCCGCGAACGTGAGCACCAGGTGTTCGAAGACGATGCCCGGATCTTCATACAACAGACGCAGCGTGTGGTGCCCCGGCTTCAGCTCCCCAATCTGCATCGTCACAATAGCCGAGTTGCGCCGCACATTCGCCTCCCACGTTGGAGCATTCCCCTCGTGCCACACTCCTAGTCCAGCGAGGTCAAGCGTACTGGGTCTCTCGCCGTCGAGGGCTATCGCGAAGCGCAGCCGATGTTCCGAGTCCACCGGAAACGTCGGCAGCAGATGAATCGTCAGCGTCGCTGGGCCTCCGGTGGAGGTCGTGAACTCATACTCGAGCCACGCCGCGTCCGCAGCGAGCGACTTTGCCGGTGGAGCATCGGCGAGAATTCCCGGCGAGCCGTACACGACCGACGCGCCCGAGATGCCGAGGTCCGGAAGCACCCGCCACTGCGCCACCGCACCGTCATCCTTGCGAGTAAAGTGCGCTGCGTTGATGCTGATGGTGCCGTGCTCTTCCACGAAGCCGGTGGTTCCAGCAGTCGGTGCAACCGTTGCCGAGCGATCCGCTCCCCACGAAGCTGGTAACGCCAGCGAAGCATCGGCGGCCGTAGCCGTGACGGGCATCTTGAAGACCTGACGATCACGCGGCGCATCGGACATCATCCCGTCCCACTTGCCGTCTTCAAGGTGGTTATACTCGGCGGTCAAAACCTGGATGCGGTCATACGCAGCGCGAGCGCTCTCCGCATCAGCCTTGCGTTCTGCGTCGTGACCTTCATGCGCATCAAGAAAGCTGCGGTCGGTAAAAAGAAACTTCTCGTTCTGCGCGGCCGCCGCCTCTACTGGATACTTGACCAACTCAAAGTAAGTGCTGCGATAAGCGGGTGCTAGCGTCCGCGCCACCGCAGCCTCCTCACGAACCACGCTTCTCCAGGCACGCACGCGTGTTCCATTCTGTCCAAACGGCTGATCAACGGGCCACGCCAGCGGGTTGAAGTCCGTGCGCTTCACGCCGTCGTCATAGCCATTGAAGCCCATGAACTCCGGCTTGCGCACAAAATTAAGCTCGTAATAACTCTCCATCACCTGAGCGATGCGCGGCGCGTCTGCTGCCGGGAATTGCTCTGCCAGCCAGCGCTCAAGAAACGTCTTCTGGTCGATCTGCGCCATCGCGGGCTCATTCCATGCCAGCTGCAGGAAGTAGTCGATGTCAGCCTCGGCAGGCTTCAGGTCGCCGACATTGAGAATCCAGTAGCGCCGCACACCGTGGTCATACGCCTTCGTCATTTCCTCCCGGATCAGCGACGGCGGAGTCGTGCACAGCCACAGATAATCGTGCGGAAAGCCCCAGTAAGAGACGTGATAATACATGCCCGAACCGCCGCTGCGGTGCTGTTCGGACAGCGTCGGAAGCTGCCGGATGTATCCGTAGTTATCGTCGGTCCAGCCCAGCGTCACATCGTCCGGCACCTTCATCCCCGCGCGGTACAGCGACAACGACTCCTTGTACAACCAGATGACCTGCGGAATCGTCGTGACGTCAGGATTGACGCGTCTGGCCAGCATCGCCCGCTGGTCGGTCATCACCTGCTCAACGAGCCGCGCCTTCACCTCGTTGTTTCCTGTGGCTTCAAGTCCGCTGTCATGCACGCCTCGCATGCCCACCGTATAGAAGTTCTCGTACCCGCCATTCTCCACCAGCCGCTTGTCCCAGTACGCATCGATCGCCTTGCGGTTCACCTGGTAGTTCCACGGCCCATCTGTCTTCTCGTTCCACTCGCCCACGTTATTGCGCAGCAGAGCTTCCGAGTGCGAAGAGCCCATCACAATGCCCCAGCGGTCGGCCAGCTTTCCATTCTCCGGCACCGCATTAAACGCCAGCGTCCCCGGGTGCATCGCCGGCCATAGCGAGTTGGCGTGCAGACGAATCAGCAGCTCGAAGATGCGCGCATACGTGTGGGGACCGATGTTGCCGAGCGCCGGGTCCATCTTCTTCGCCGCCCACGGGCGCAGCCCCCAGTCCTCATCGTTCAGGAAGATCCCGCGATACGGCACCGACGGCTCAGGCTGGATCGCATCGTGCGCCTGCACGAAGACCGCGCCGTGATGAGCCACCGGAACGTCGGCCCACCACACCCACGGCGATACGCCCATCTGCCGCGAAAGCGTGAATAGCACATAGGCCGCACCCCGCCGGTCGCTGCCCGCGATGACGAGCTCCTGCCTCACTCCGGGCATGGGCTCCTGCACGACCGTCGTTAGCGCACTCTCCCACTTGTGCTCAATCCGGTTCGTATCCAGGGCATGCTCCCGGCGCAACCGATCAATCTCCTCCGAGTGGCCCACCACGCCCACCACCACCACGTAGGCAGGAAGCGGAGCCTGAAGCGAGTGCAGTATCAGAGGCTTCACGCCGCTCACGCGCTCCACGTCGGAGGCAAAGGCCTCGACGGCCGCACCGAGTGTGCTGTCCTCTTCGGGGTCCAGATAGATCGCCGCCACGCGACCTCTGCCAACAAGAGGAAACTCGCCGAGCTTTGCCGGTTGGTCTAACTGCACCAGCGTTGGATGTTGAAATGCCTGCCCACTACAGCGCACGTTCGACATGCTCATCAAAAGCACAATGACCGATACAACAACCGACCGACGCATAGTTTCCTCTCGCCAGGCCACTCTACTCTTTAGGCGGCGTTGGATTATCCGGCTGCTGGTCCGGCCGCTGTGCACCAAAATGATCCGCGAGCTCCTCTCCATCGAAGCTGTCCGTATAGCTGCCTCGAATCTCTGGCAGCATCATGCTGTTCCACGCGAGCCATTCCTCAACCAGCCGGGCATATACATCCGCATGACGCTTCTTCAGGTTGGCTCGCTCCAGCGGATCGTCCACGACGTTGAAGAGGAAGGTGTTGTTGAGGATCTTCAGAAAT
>DATCFM010000020.1:0-11813 GCA_036509515.1 Acidobacteriaceae bacterium | reverse complement strand
GAAGCCGGGCGGCATGGCTTCGGCGGAGAGCACGCGAATTTCTGGCGGGAGCATGCGGTTGAGGGCGCGCTGGAGGTTGGAGGGAGGGATGGGGGCGTGGAGTTCGAAGGAGCAGACCTGCGCGAGCGCGTGGACGCCGGCGTCGGTGCGGCCGGAGCCCTGCGGAAGGACGCGCTCGCCGGTGAGGCGTTGGAGTGATTCGGAGAGGATGCCCTGGATGGTGGCGAGGCCGGACTGGGGCGGCTGAATTTGCCAGCCGTGAAAGCGCGAGCCGTTGTAGCTGAGCGTCAGCTTCCAGTTTGTTGTGGCGGCCATTAGAGCACTTCTCCTATTACTGCAACCCGGATAGAGTGTACGAGTGCCGTTTTCGTTGGGGAAAACGGCCATAAGGCCCGTGCTTGCGCGATGCACCCATAGGAGAAATGCTCTAGGCGACAGTAACATTCGAGCGCGGTGAAGAAGCGAAGCTGGACGATATACTGTAGCGGCTCCTTTGCCTCGTAGGGCTGGTTGGAACTTCGCGGGCCTTTCCGGCGTATTCCTTCCAGCGGTTCCCATCCAAAAAACGCAAAGGTCCGGAGAAGCGAACGTGAGATTGAGGGATTTGCAGGCTGCGGCGTGCGTCGCCCTGATGTTGTGCACAGCCGCGGCGCAGACGCCGGGCCCCCAGGGCGCGTCTCCCGCCAACCAGCAGGCTCCGGCGAGCGCACCGCAGGGGCAGACACCTGCGCAGACGGCGCCCCAGACGGCTCCGGCGACGGGGCAGAACGGCGTGAGCCCGACGGCGCCGGCGGCTGCACAAGCGATCCAGAACGATACGACGGGGACGCCAGGGCTGCCGCAGGCCCCGGAGCCGAAGCTGACCGAACCGTTATATCTGCGGCCCACGTCGAAGGACTACACGCACGGCAAGCCATTTTTCCCGAACCCGTTTCTGGACTACACGCCGATGTCCTATCCGACTCCGCGGCTGAGCAATACGCCGCGGCTGGCAGACCTGCTGCGCGATGGGAAGATCTATCTGAGCCTGAGCGATGCGGTGACACTGGCGCTCGAGAACAACTACGACATCGCGATTGCGCGGATCAACCTGGACATTGCGGATACGGATATTCTGCGCGCGAAGGCGGGGTCGTCGCTGCGCGGCGTCGCTACCGGCATCGTGGCGAACACGCTGGGCGGATCGAGCTCGACGATTACCGGCGGCGGCGGACCGGGAGGAACGACAAGCGCGGCGGGCGGCGGCGGCGCGGGTGCGTCAGGGCTGGTGCTGAGCACGAGTGGCGGCGGACCGCAGCCGGAACAGATCGATCCGTTGCTGACGGGAACGGTGCAGTATGAGTCGGCGAACAGCGCGCAGTCGACGACGTTTCTGACCGGGACGAACACGCTCTCGCAGAATACGGAGAGTTATAACTTCCAGTATCAAGAGGGTTTTCTGACCGGAACGCAGCTCACGGTGAACTTTGACAATACGCGGCAGACCACCAACAGCGAGCGGACGGATTTCAGTCCGCTGCTGCAGTCGACGTTTCGGGCGCAGGCTACGCAGCATCTGCTGCAGGGGTTCGGGCCGTGGATCAATGGGCGGTTCATCCTGGAGGCGAAGAACGATCGTCGCATCACAGATGCTGCGTTCAAGCAGCAGTTGATATTCACAATCGGCCAGGTGGAGAGCATCTACTGGGCGCTGGTGAGCGCGTACGAGGATGAACAGGCCAAGACGCGGGCGCTGCAGCAGTCGACGCAACTGGCGAGCGACAACCGGAAGCAGTTGCAGATTGGAACGCTGGCGCCGCTGGATGTGGTGAACTCGGATGCGGCTGTGGCGAGCGACAAGCAGGCATTGATTACGTCGCAGAGCAACCTCGAGTATCAGCAACTGCTGATGAAACAGGCGATTGCGCGCAACCTGAACGATCCGCAGATGGCGAATGCGCCGGTGGTGCCGACGGACCGGGTGGGACTGGACCGGCTGTCGGAAGAGGACATGTCGACGGAGGATCTTGTTCGCCAGGCGGATGCGAACAACCCGCAGATCGAGCAGGCGGTTCTCAATATGAAGAACAACGCGATCACGATCAGGGCGGAGAAGAACGGCCTGCTGCCGGTGCTGGATGCGTATGTGTTTTACGGCGGAAGCGGCGTGGGCGGCGCTCAGAATCCGAACCTGGACTGCGGGCAGATCGGCATCACGCCGCCGACACCCTGCGCGGCGGGGACGTATCCAAGCTCGGGGTATGGGACGGTGCTGGGGAACACGCTGGGCAACAATTCGCCGGACTATGGCGTGGGCGTGAACCTGCAGATCCCGCTGCGCAACCGGACCGCGCAGGCCGACCAGGTGCGGTCGCAGATGGAGTACCGGCAGTCGCAGATGCGGCTGCAGCAGCTCTACACGCAGATTCGCATTCAGGTGATCAACAATGTGTACGCGCTGACGAATGACCGGGCGGCGGTGCAGTCGGCGCAATCGGCGCGCGACTATGCGGCGCAGTCGCTGGAGGCGGAGCAGAAGAAGTACAGACTGGGCGCCTCGACGACGGCGAATGTATTGCAGATGGAGCGCAACCTGGCGACGGCGGAGGACAATCTGATCTCGGCGACGGCGGCGTATGCGCGCGATCGCTCGTCGCTGCAACAGATTCTTTCGAGCACGCTGGATCGCTACAACATCAGCCTGACGGATGCGGCGACGGGCAACATCACGCAGCAACCGGTGGTTCCGGGACTGACGGCGCCCAAGCCGCCGGCCCCTCCGAAGCCGCTGACGGAGACGCCTCCGCCGCTGCCGCAGTAGAGCAGACAGTCGAGGTAGACAGTGAACACAGAGGGCTGCGGCGAGGGTGCCGCGGCCCTTTTCGTTTCGGTGCGGTAGGCTGAGAGTTTGGAGTTGTGGCGATGAGTGAAGCGAAGGAAAACGCGTTAGGGCAGGCGGCGTCGGCGTATCTGCGGTCGGCGCGGCATCAGCCTATTGAGTGGCATGAGTGGGGGCCGGAGGCGTTTGCGAAGGCCAAGCGCGAGAACAAGCCGGTGCTGCTGGATATCGGTGCGGTGTGGTGCCACTGGTGCCATGTAATGGATCGCGAGAGCTATGAAAATCCTGAGACGGCGGCGGTGCTGAAGGAGCACTTCGTTGCGGTGAAGGTGGACCGCGATGAGCGGCCGGATGTGGACACACGTTATCAGGCGGCGGTGGCGACCGTGAGCGGGCAAGGCGGATGGCCGCTGACGGCGTTTCTTACGCCGGAGGGGAATCCGTTTTTTGGTGGAACGTACTTTCCGCCGGACGACAGGTATGGGCGGCCCAGCTTTCGGCGCGTGCTGCTGACGATGGCGCAGGCGTTCAAGGAACGGCGTGAGGAGGTTGAGGAGTCCGCGGGCAGCATCCTCGCGGCGATCGAGCACAATGAGAGTTTTTCAGGGCGAAGCGGAGAGCCAGGCGCGCCGCTGCTGGATAAGATCATCGGCTCGGCGATTCAGCAGTTCGATGCGCGCAATGGAGGGTTTGGATCGCAGCCGAAGTTTCCGCATCCTGCGGTGATCGATCTGCTGATCGATGGGGCGGGAAGGACGCGGGCGCTGCCGGAGCAGGCGGAACAGGCGCGGCAATCTCGACAGGTAGCGACGGTTACGCTCAGCAAGATGGCGGCTGGCGGAATTCACGATCAGCTTGCGGGCGGATTTCATCGCTACTCAGTGGATGAGCAGTGGATTGTGCCGCACTTCGAGAAGATGGCCTATGACAACAGCGAGCTGCTGAAGAACTATGCCCATGCGTTTCAGAGCTTCGGCGACGAGGAGTTTGCGCGGGTGGCGCGCGGGATTCTGCGCTGGATGGATGAATGGCTGAGCGACCGCGAGCGCGGCGGATTTTATGCGTCGCAGGATGCGGACGATTCCCTGGACGACGATGGCGACTACTTTACGTGGACGCGCGATGAGGCGCAGGCGGCGCTTCCACCCCAACGAACGAGTTCGTTGGGGACCCCGGTGCTTTCAGCGGAGGAGTTTGAGGTGGCGGCGGCGTATTACAACATTCGACCGGTGGGCGATATGCACCACAATCCACTGAAGAATGTTTTGCACGTGCCGCGGGGCGTGGAGGAGGTTGCGCGTTCGTTGAAGCGTGAGGAGGCGGAGGTTCGCGGTCTGCTGGAGTTGGCGACGCGGAAGATGTACGCAGTGCGGTTGCAGCGGCGGACGCCGTATGTCGATAAAACGATCTATACGGGATGGAATGGGATGTGCGTCTCGGCGTATATCGCAGCGGGGCGCGCGCTAGGGATGCGTGAGCCAGTGGAGTTTGCGCTGCGGTCGCTGGATCGTGTGCTGGCTGCGGCGTGGGATGCGAGCTCTGGCCTCGCGCATGTTGTGGCGTATGGCGAGGGCGTGGCGCCGGCGCAGCGCGTGGCGGGTGTGCTGGAGGACTACGGGTTTCTCGCGAATGCGGCGCTGGATGCGTGGGAGGCGAGCGGCGAGATGCGCTACTTCAGGGCGGCGCAGGAGATTGCGGACGCGATGCTGGCGCGCTTCTATGATGTGACGGGCTGCGGGTTCTTCGATACGGAGACCGTTGCGGGCACGGATTTGATTGGGGCGTTGAATACGCGGAGGAAACCTCTGCAGGACGCGCCTACGCCTGCGGGCAATGCGGTGGCGGCGACGTTGTTGCTGCGGCTGGCGGCGCTGACGAACCGTGATGACTATGAGGTGCGGGCGCGGGAGACGCTGGAGACCTTTGCGGGTGTCGTCGAACATTTTGGGTTGTATGCGGCGAGTTATGGCCTGGCGCTGCGGCGGTTGATCGAGCCGCCGGTGCAGATTGTCGTGGTGGGTGAGGATGAGCGCGCGAAGGAGTTGAGCGCGGCGGCGATGACGGGGTTCGCGGTGAATAAGAGTGTGATTCGGTTGCGGCGCGCGCAGTTGACAGAGCTGCCGCCGGCTCTGGCCGAGACATTGCCGCATGTGGAGGCGGAGAGCTTCGCGCTGGTGTGTCGCGGGAACACTTGCCTGCCGCCGATTGTGAGTGCGCAGGAGTTGGCAGCCGCGCTGAGTGAGTCGATGTAAGAGCGCGATTTAGTGGGTTGGGGGTGCGGTTGGGTCGGGGCGCTCGAGGACCAGCGTGCTGTTGGAGACGCCAAAGTCGATCTTTTCTTTTTCGAAGGCGATGAGGATGCGGCGGCGAAGCTCGCGCAGGACGCCGTCGCGCTGGTTGACCTGGACGCGCAGGTTGATGGGATAGATGACCTCGTGGCCGCTGATCTTGTCGACGCCGAGCACGGTGGGGTCAGCGATGACGACGTCTTTGAAGGCTTCATCCGTGCGCAGGTCGGAGGCCAGCTGAGTAAGCAGGCGCATGACGCGGTCGGGATCTTCGTCGGTTGAGACGCTGACGGGAAGCGTGGCGACGGCGAAGTCGCGCGAGAGGTTGGAGACGGTGGTGATCTGGCTGTTGGGCACGATGTAGAGCGTGCCGTCGCCGTCGCGCAGCTTGGTCATGCGCAGGGTGAGGTCCTCGACGTTGCCTTGCAGGCCGGCGATTTTTACGGTGTCGCCGATCGAGTACTGGTCTTCGAGAAGGATGAAGAGGCCGGTGAGCATGTCCTTGAAGAGGGACTGCGCGCCGAAGCTGATGCCGAGGCCGATGACGCCGGCGGAGGCGATAAACGGGCCCAGCGGGACGCCGATGGCGCCGAGGATCTGGATGAAGATGTAGAAGCCGATGAGGCCATAGCCGCTGGCGCGGACGATGCCGGCGGCGGTCCGGAGCTGCGCGGCGCGGCGGGTATTGCCGACCATGGAGGCGGCGCGTTTGCGCATCCGTTTCACGAAGAAGCGAACGATTTGCATCGCAAGGAAGGCGATGATCAAAGCGACGACAATCTTGGGGATGCCGTGCTGGACAAAGGAGATGAGCTCGTTGTGCCAGCCTCGTTCGAGGGCGAGGAGAGTGTGCTCCTCTTGCGGAACGGCTTGTGGAAGGGCGGCGAGAAGGGGCATTATGAAGGCGTCCTGAGATTGGGCTCTTGAATCAGGATACGGGAGAGAACCGAAAGGGGTTTATCCCGCTGGTTGTGATGCCAGAAGGAGGATCTATGCGGGCTGACGGATTCAGGCGGCTTTGGACGGGGGCGGCGCTAGGCGCGGCAATGATGGTGGTGATGGGAATGGGTGCAGCTGACAGTGCGAGGGCGCAGGCGCCGGCGCAGCAGCAGCAGCCAGCGCAAGGGGTACAACAACCTAGCTTCGATCACCCCGATCCCGTGCCTCCGGAGGTTCGTGCGCGCATGGACGCGGAACGGTTGAAGATGGCGAACGACGACCGCCATAAGCGGCTGGCCCAGGATGCCGACAAGCTGGTAGCTCTTTCGAACGAGCTGAAGACGGACGTCAGTAAGACAGGTAAGGATGAGCTTTCGATGGATGTGATCCGCAAGGCGGCGGAGATTGAAAAGCTCGCGCACGATGTGCAGAGCCGGATGAAGAACTGACGCTTCTCGATGGCTAAGGAAGTGCCAGCGCGGCGGGCAGGTTCAGCTGGGGTTCGGTTAGGGAGGCGCTGGGTGTGGCGGAGGAGCGGAGCGCGTCGATGAGTTGGGTGGCTGTCCAAGCGGGGTGAGTGGCGCGAAGGATGGCGGCCGCGCCTGCGACGAGCGCGGCCGAGGCGCTGGTGCCCATCGCCTGCGCGTAGGCTGCGTGGCCCTGGTTGAAGCAGCCAAAGCTGGCGCCGTTGGCTGGGAGGCCGTCGGTTGTGTTGGCAAGGCCGCTGGAGCAGGCGCCGGAGATCCAGCCGCTGGCTCCGGTGGCGGATTCTTCCTGCGGGCCTTCGGGATAGCTGCCGCCGGGCGCGGCAATGGCGTCGAGATTTGTGCCGTAGTTACTGTAGAAGGGGCGGGTGATGGGGCCGGGCGCGCAGGTTGCGCCTGCGGTTAAATTTTCGGCGCAGTCGGCGTTGGTGGAGGCGACGACGGGGAGAACGCCGCGGGCCTGGGCGGGAAGCTCGATGAGCGAGCCGCTGGAAAGATTGAGGCTGTCATTGCCGGCGGCGGCGATGAGGACTGCGCCGGATTGGGTGGCGGCGTAGGTGATCTGGTCGAAGGCTGCCTTCCAGCCCGCGCCTTCGCCGGTGCTGAGGTCAACGACAGTGCCGAGCGAGAGATCGATGATGTCGGCTTTTTGCGCGAGTGCGTCTTCGATGCCCTGCAAGACCCAGCTCAGAAGGCCGCCGGGCTGGCCGGCTTCGCAGGCCTGGACGGGGTCGGAGACGCCGCTGGCGGGCAGGCGCTCGAGCACTTTGATGTTGAGCAACGTGGCCTGCGGAGCTATGCCGATAGTCTCGCCGGTGCCCGAGCCGAGCGCTCCCGCGGCGAGCGAGGCGGTCCATGTGCCGTGGCCTTGCTGGTCCTGCGGCGAACCGTCGTCACAGGGGCTGGGGAGTGCGGTTTGGTCGACTTCGGAGAGATTGTAGGCGAGGTTGGGGGCGATGTCGGGGTGGTGCTCATCGACGCCGGTGTCGAGGATGGCGATGCGCACACCTGCGCCGAGGCTCGCATTCCATGGACCTGTCGATGGGCCGCCGGGAATGTTGTCGCCGTAGCCTCCGGCCTGGCGGACGGCCCAGCCTTGCGGCGAGTTGTAGCTGCTGTCGGTGGGGATCGGAGATGGTGCAGCGGATTGAGTTGTGGAGGGTTGGATGGGCGCGTGGAGGAGTCTGTCGCGGAGAGAAGTCGTGGTGTCTTCCGATGCGTGGGACGACGGTTCGAGCGCGGTGGCGCGAAGCAGGAGGGCGGGAGCTGTGATGTAGCGGTCGTGCAGGACAGCGGCTACCTGGGGGTCGGCGGAGAGCGCGGCGATGGTCTGAGGCTCGTCGGCTGGAGAGACTTCAAGGGTGGCGAGGCCGAGGCGCTGGAGATGGGCAACGACGCGGGCACCGGCTGCGGAGGCGAGGCGGTCGGCGTCCGCGGGGATGGAGCTGTCGCGATAGAGGACGATGAGGCGACCGGGGACGGTTTGGGAACCGGCGGCGGGTGCGGTCGGGCGCGCGAGCTGCAAGGGGGCGCAGCCACTTGCCGAGAGTAGCAGCGGAAGTGTAAGAAGCAGGCTGCAGGGTGTGCTGCGGGACACGGGTCTGGACCTCGGGCGCGGTTGCGGCTGCAGAGTGTATCGGCAGAGGACAGTGATTCTTGAGGATCGTGTCGCGATGTGGGACATCCATAGAAGGACGAGTAAAATCGTCGAGGGCTGGGAGGAGACCAGGGTTGGCCGAGAAGACGACGTCAGGAACCAGGCTGGCTGAGCGCTCCGCGGAGGCACCGATTGCGGGCGGCCTGACCGCCGCACAATCCTGTGTGTTTTATAGGGAGTTCTACCGGCTGATGTATCTCTCGCGGCGGACGGACGACCGCGAGATCATGCTGAAGCGGCAGCAGAAGATCTTCTTTCAGGTTTCATGCGCTGGGCATGAGGCGCTGCTGGTGGCGGCGGGGCTGGCGATGAAGCCGGGATACGACTGGTTCTTCCCGTACTATCGCGACCGGGCGATCTGCCTGGCGCTGGGACAGACGGTGGAAGACCAACTGCTGCAGGCGGTGGGCGCGGAGAGCGATCCTTCGAGCGGCGGGCGGCAGATGCCGTCGCACTGGACGAGCGAGCGGCTGAATATCGTGTCGCCGTCGTCGTCTGTGGCGACGCAGTGCCTGCAGGCGGTGGGATGCGCGGAGGCTGGGCGGTACTACCGGCATCACCCCAAGGCGGCGAAGAAGCCTGAGGGCGGCTCGCGCGGAGTGGATTATCGCGAGTTTAAGGATGTGAAGTTCGAGGCCGATGAGGTGGTGTATGTCTCGATCGGCGAGGGCTCGACGAGCCAGGGAGAGTTCTGGGAGTCGCTGAACACGGCTTCGAACAGCAAGCTGCCGGTGTTGTATGTGATCGAGGACAACGCGTACGCGATCTCGACGCCGGTGGAGGCGAATACGCCGGGCGGAAATATCTCGCGGCTGATTGCGAACTTTCCGAACTTCCACTTTGCCGAGGTGGATGGAACGGATGCGATTGCCAGCTATGAGGCGATGATGGAGGCGGTCGCGTACTGCCGCGCGGGGCGTGGGCCGGCGGTGGTGCATGGGCATGTGACGCGGCCTTACTCGCACTCGCTGTCTGACGATGAGCGGCTGTACCGCAGCAAGGACGAGATTGAGGCCGATGCGCTGCGCGATCCGATTGCGCGGATGCAGATGTGGCTGCTGCGCGAGGGTGTGCTCGACGAGGAGGGGATCAACGAGCTGGAGAGCAAGGTCGACGAGGAGATTCAGCGGGCGACGGATCGCGCGCTGGCGGCGGTGCTGCCGAAGCCGGAGAACATTCTGCGCCATGTGTACTCGGAGGACTTGAGCCCGACGGATGCGCGCTTCGACACGAAGCCTGCGGCGACGGCGGATGCGAGCGAGCGTACGATGCTGGATCTGATCAACGCCTGCATGCGGGATGAGATGCGGCGGGATGAGCGCGTCGTCGTCTTTGGCGAGGATGTTGCCGACGCGACGCGCGATGAGCCGTTGCGCAAGGGCCAGATCAAGGGCAAGGGCGGCGTGTTCAAGGTGACGGCGGGCTTGCAGAAAGAGTTCGGCAACGATCGTGTGTGGAACTCGCCGCTGGCCGAGGCGAATATTACGGGGCGTGCGATTGGCATGGCGGTGCGCGGGCTGAAGCCAGTTGTGGAGATTCAGTTCTTCGACTACATCTGGCCGGCGATGCACCAGATGCGCAATGAGTTGAGCGTGATGCGGTGGCGGTCGAATGGACAGTTCAGTTGCCCGCTGGTGATGCGCGTGCCGATTGGCGGCTACCTCACAGGCGGATCGATCTATCATTCGCAGTCGGGCGAGAGCATCTTTACGCATACGCCGGGCGTGCGCGTGGTGATGCCGTCGAATGCGCTGGATGCGTTTGGTCTGCTGCGCACGGCGATTCGTTGCGACGATCCGGTGCTGTTTCTGGAGCACAAGCGGCTGTATCGCGAGACGTTCGGGCGCGGGGCTTATCCGGGGCCGGAGTATGCGGTGCCGTTTGGCAAGGCTCGGATTGTGAAGCCGGGTAAGGACTTGACCGTGGTGACGTACGGCGCGGTGGTTCCGCGGGCGCTGCAGGCGGCGCAGCGGATGGAGCGCGAGCGTGGTGTGGATGTGGAGTTGATCGACCTGCGCAGTTTGAGTCCGTATGACTGGGAGGCGATTGCCGAGTCGGTGCGGAAGACGAGTAAAGTTCTCGTCGCGCATGAGGACATGCTGAGCTGGGGCTATGGCGCGGAGATTGCCGCGCGGATTGGCGACGAGCTTTTCCATGACCTGGATGCGCCGGTGCGGCGGGTAGGGGCCATGGATACGTTTGTGGCCTATCAGCCGCTGCTCGAGGATGTTATCCTGCCGCAGCCGGAGCGGCTGTTTCAGGCGATGAGCGATCTGGCGGCGTTCTAGGCCGGCCGTCGCCGTCTCTCTCGCCTGACGATATTTTTTAGCAAATCATCGCAACTAGAGACGGTTGGGTGGGTTGAAGCAAGGCAAGCCCCTGTTTGGGTTGGCTGGAGCGTGCGATGGCGTTGAGGGCGCGGCAATCCGTGACGGAGACCGTTCGGACAGCGACAACGGGATTGCTCTGCGCGCTGTTGATGGCCCCGCAGGCTTTGGCTGCTATGGGTGCGACGGATCAGCCGGCGGCCCCGGTAAAACTGGCTCCGCTGACGCAGCAGCAGCGAGTGTTGCATGCGCTGAACCGGTTTACCTTTGGTCCGCGGCCGGGAGATGAAGCAGCGGTGAGCCGGATGGGCCTGGAGAAGTGGTTTGAGCAGCAGCTTCATCCGGAGACAATCGACGATTCGGCGTTTGAGGGGAAGATGGACCAGTTCCCGGCGATGCGGTTATCGCGGGAGGACCTGATGCGGCGGTATCCGTTTCCGGGGATGCTGAAGACCATGGAGCGGCAGGATTTGCCTCTGCCGATGGGCAAGGTGGAGCGCGCGATCTATGCGGACAACGAGGCCGCGTACGACGCGAAGATCAAGGGTCAAGCTCAGCAGAATAAAGAGGCGGCCGCGAACGCCGCGAAGCTGGGCGCGGATGCGAAGCCGGATGCACAGCCGATGGCTGCGGCGAACATGAACGATATGACTGCTACGGCCGCTATGACTGATACGGCTGCTGTGGCCGCTACGGACACCGGAAAGAAGGGCAAGCGCAAGAACCTGTCGGCGCCCATGGACGAGGATGGGGTGCAGGCGGTTCTGGAGTTTGCGCCCGACCAGCGGCTGGCCACGCTGGTGTCGATGAAGCCGGCGGAGATGCTGGCCTTTCGCGCAGCGTTACGGCAGCCGCAACGTTTGCAGCTGATGCAAGGGTTGTCGCCGGTCGAGACCGAGGAGGTGGAGGCGCTGGTGACGGCGCCGGAGCGGGTGGTGGCCTCGGAGGCGCTGGAGTCGCGGCTGGAACGCGATGTGTACACGGAGCGTCAGTTGCAGGCGGTGATGACGGACTTCTGGCTGAACCACTTCAGCGTGTATGTGAGGAAGAGCCAGTTTGAGCCGTACTATCTTCCGTCGTATGAGCGCCAGGTGATTCTGCCCAATGCACTGGGCAAGTTTGAGAATCTGCTGGTGGCGACGGCGGCGAGCCCGGCGATGCTGATGTACCTGGACAACTGGGAGAGCGCGGGGGCGCACTCGGTGGAGGCGGAACGGGCGCAGACGATTGACGCGATGCGCGGCAAGGGCGCGAGGTCGCGGCCGGTAGGCATCAACGAGAACTACGGGCGCGAGCTGA
>DATCFM010000019.1:0-4154 GCA_036509515.1 Acidobacteriaceae bacterium | reverse complement strand
AACTTGCCCGCCTGGGAGGCTACCTCGCTAGAACGAAAGACCCACCCCCAGGAAATACTGTCATGTGGCGAGGCATCACCCGCCTCACCGATATCCAACTCGGCTTCATCTTCGGAACGCAACTTGTGGGTAATTGAAAGCCGGTGTTGGCCGGGTGTACATGGTGGGGTTGAGCGGTGATGATGTGTGGATGTCAGACGTTGATGTGAGCGGTGGAGTGGGCGGAGTACCTCGTCGGCGTCGGAGCGCGGAGGAGCGTCGGCGGGTTGTGGAAGAGACGTTTGGGGCGGGCGCTTCGGTGGCACGAGTGGCTCTGAAGTATGGCGTCAACGCGAACCAGGTGTTCCAGTGGAGGCGCTTATATCGGGATGGCAAGCTTGGAGCGGCGCCTCAGGGCGCGATAACGTTGTTGCCGGTCACCGTAGCGGACGACGATGAAGCCGCGAAGCCTGCACCGATCGCGTACGGTCCAGTGAGTGCGGGGGCGATTCATATCGAGCTGTCCGGTGAGATTCGGATCAGCCTCGAAGGCAGCGTCGATGCAGCGATTGTTCGTGCTGTGCTCCAGAGCTTGCGCTCGTGATCGCCCTTCCGGCGGGGACGCGCATCTGGATCGCGGCCGGCGTGACGGACATGCGACGCGGCTTTCACGGGCTGAGCGCCCAGGTGCAGACGGTGCTCGAACAGCAGCCGTTGTCGGGCCACGTCTTCGTCTTCCGAGGCAGGCGTGGCGATATTTTGAAAGTGCTCTGGTTCGACGGCGACGGATTATGCCTGTTGGCCAAGCGGCTGGAACGGGGACGCTTCGTGTGGCCGCAGGCGAGCAGCGGAACGGTGTCGCTCAGTCGGGCCCAGCTCTCGATGCTGCTCGAAGGCATCGACTGGAGAGCGCCTTTGCGGACGGCCGAACGAGTGATGAGCGTGTAGGTAATTACTCTATATCCGCAGAGCTTTTTCTCTTTTAATTGGCCGCCATTTATGCCATACTTCGCTCATGTTCGCCGCCCTCAGCCTGCCCGATCTGGATGCCATGGATCATGCCGCGTTGAAGGCGCTTTTACTCGCGCAGCAGGACCACTATGAGGCTCGGCAAGAGAAGTACTCGGCGACGCTGACCTCACGCAGCGGCGAGATCGAACGTCTCCTGCTGCTGGTCGAGAAGTTGCAGCGGATGCTCTTCGGCGCCAGGAGTGAGAAGGTCCTGCGCCAGATCGAGCAACTGGAGTTGCAGTTAGAAGAGTTGCACGTTGCCAACGCCGTCGAAGAGTTGCAAGCCGTAGCACCGGCAGAACGCCCCGCTGCCGCGAAGCCGTTTCGCCGTCCGCTGCCCGAGCATCTTCCGCGCGAAGTCTACACGCACTTGCCCAACCACGAAGCCTGCCCCGATTGCGGCGGCAGGCTGCGCGAACTCGGCGAAGACGCCGCCGAGATGCTGGAGTACGTGCGGGCCTGCTTCAAGGTCATCCGCCATGTGCGCCCGAAGCTGAGCTGCGATGCCTGCGACCGGATCGTGCAGGCGCCGGCGCCTTCGCGGCCCATCGACCGTGGACTCGCAGGTCCTGGGCTGCTGGCCCATGTGCTGGTGTCGAAGTATGCCGACCATCTTCCGCTGTACCGGCAGTCGGAGATCTATGCGCGTGAAGGCGTCGACCTCGATCGGTCCACGCTGGCAGGATGGGTCGGCGCCACAAGCGATCTGCTTGCCCCGCTGGTCGATGCTGTGCGGAACCATGTGATGTCGGCCGGCAAGCTGCACGCCGACGACACGCCCGTCCCGGTGCTCGCACCCGGCAACGGGAAGACGAAGACCGGAAGGCTCTGGACCTATGTGCGCGACGACCGGCCATCGGGAGATACGACCGCGCCCGCCGTGTGGTTCGCCTACTCGCCGGACCGCAAGGGCGAGCGCCCGAAGCTCCACCTGAAGGACTATCGCGGCGCGTTGCAGGCCGATGCCTACGCCGGCTTCAACCATCTCTACGAAGGCGGAACGATCTACGAGGTGGCCTGCTGGGCGCACGCGCGGCGCAAGTTCCATGAGATACATATCGCCCACGCCTCAGCCACCACCACCGAAGCGATCCAGCGCATCGCCGCGCTCTACGCCATCGAAGCCGAGATCAGGGGCAGCACGGCTGAAGTCCGCAAGACCATCCGCCAGACCAGAGCAAAGCCGCTGCTCGACAGCACGCACATGTGGTTGGAGACGATGCTCGCGAAGCTCTCACGCAAGTCCGACACGGCGGCGGCGATCCGCTACGCCCTCTCGCGCTGGCGGGCGCTTACACGCTATGTCGACGACGGCCAACTGGAGATAGACAACAACGCCGCGGAACGAGCGCTGCGCGTGGTCGCGCTCGGACGCAAGAACTTTCTCTTCGCCGGCTCCGACGCCGGTGGAGAACGCGCCGCCGCGATGTACTCGCTGCTGGGCTCAGCTAAACTCAACGGCCTCGACCCCGAGCTCTATCTCCACCATGTCCTCGAACGCATCGCAGACCACCCCGTCTGCAAGATCAACGACTTGTTGCCCTGGAACGTAGCGATCCCCACACAGCCTCGCCACGCCTGACTTATGTATCCACATAACGCTATGTGGATACATAACTCTGACACGCTCTCATACCAATGAGCTTGCCCCCGGAAAACGTCTCTCATAGCGAGCTGTTGTAATCGTGAAGAGGAGACTGTTATGGAGAAGTTGATACGTCGTCGTTATACGTTGGAGTACAAGCAGGAGGCGGTTCGGCTGGTGAGTTCTGGTCAGAGGGTGTCTGCTGCTGCGAAGTCGCTGGGCATCGTGGAGCAGACGCTGGCCAACTGGGTGAAGGCAGAGAAGGCGGGTCAGTTGCGCGGCTTGAGCGGCGAGCAGCTCAGCGCGGAGCGTATGGAGAACATCCGTCTGCGGGCTGAGCTGGCGCGGGTGACCATGGAGCGGGACATCCTGGGAAAAGCCACGGCGTACTTCGCGAAGGTGCAGCGATGAAGTACGCCTGGATCGAGAAGAACAAGCTGCGTTGGCCGGTATGCGTGCAGTGCCGGGTTTTGGACGTGAGCGCGTCGGGATATCGTCAGCATCTGGCGCGGCGGAAGAAGATTCTCACCCGCCGGCATCTGAGCGAGACGGCCTTGCTGGTGGAGATTCGGGCGGTCTACGCCGAGGCGCGCGGGGCCTATGGATGGCCCCGCGTGTGGCGGCAACTGAAGGCCAGCGGAGTGCGCGTGGGCAAGCGCCGGGTGGAGCGTCCGCGCGGGAGCATGCGGCTCCGGGCTTCGCCCTCCGCCGCATCCTCCCGCACCACATCAACCCGCCTCAGCCTGGGGAATTTTCAAGCGATGCAAAGTGGGGAATTTTCAGTTGACGATGACAGGGTGGGCGACATGACCTATATCCCCACCCGCGAAGGCTGGTTGTACCTGGCCGTGGTGCTGGATCTGTTCAGCCGCCGCATCGTGGGCTGGGCCATGGGTGCGACCATCGACGCGGCGCTGGCCTGCCGTGCGCTCGACATGGCGTGGTACAGCCGATCGCCCTCCTGTGGCCTGATCTTCCATAGCGATCGCGGCAGCCAGTATGCCAGTCGTTGCTACGCGGACCTGCTTGCCGAGCATGGAATGAAAGCTTCTATGAGTGGCACGGGCAACTGCTGGGACAACGCCTGCTCGGAGACCCTATTCGGGTCGTTGAAGGTGGAAAGGCTGCATGGCATGGAGTTCCACAACCACAGGGAGGCCAAGGACGAAACCCTCGACTGGCTGCTCTGGTACAACAGATCGAGGATGCACTCCACCCTCCGCTACCTCAGCCCAGCTCAGTTCGAGCAACAAGCAAACGCCCTCGCAGCCTGACCGCGAAGGTTCAACCGCAACACGACGAAAGTCCAAAACCAGTACGCTTATGAACGACGCGTTCTGAGGGCAAGGTCACCAACGGCCAACACCACACGCTTACCTTGGAAGCGCCAGCTGCTTCTAAATCCCGTCCCACGGTTACGTCGTAAGCGTCCGGTGTTGCTTTCAATTACCCACAAGTTGCGTTCCGAAGATGAAGCCGAGTTGGATATCGGTGAGGCGGGTGATGCCTCGCCACATGACAGTATTTCCTGGGGGTGGGTCTTTCGTTCTAGCGAGGTAGCCTCCCAGGCGGGCAAGTT
>DATCFM010000018.1:0-5221 GCA_036509515.1 Acidobacteriaceae bacterium | reverse complement strand
CGAACGCCAAAGACACCATCCTCCGCTTTCGCAACCATCCCTCCATCGCCGTCTGGTGCGGACGCAATGAAGGCGTGCCCGCGCCCGCCGTTAATCAAGGCCTCATCTCGCTCATCGCCAGGTACGACGGCACGCGCCTCTACTCCGCCAGCTCCAATCGCGTGAACCTCCACGACTCCGGCCCCTACAAATATCAGGAGCCCTCCGAATACTTCACTCACCTCGCGCTCGGCTTCGCCGTCGAGATCGGCCTTCCCTCCCCGCCCACGCTCGAATCCTTCGAGAGCTTCTTACCTAAAGCAGACCAGTGGCCCATCTCCGACGACTGGGCCTATCACGACTGGCATCAAGGCGGAAACGGCGACACCGCTCCCTTCATGCAGGCCATGGATACGGAGTTCGGTCCGCCCTCCTCGCTCGCAGACTTCGATCGCAAGGCGCAGATGCTCAACTACGTCGGCCACCGCGCCGTCTTCGAAGGCTTCAACGCTCACCTCTGGTCACCCAACAGCGGCCGCATGCTCTGGATGACGCAACCCGCCTGGCCCTCCACCGAATGGCAGATCTACTCCCACGACTACGACACCCAGGCCTCCTACTACGGCGTCAAGGAAGCCAGCGAGCCCATCCACATCCAGCTCGATCTGCCCAACCACGAGATCGCGATCGTCAACAACACCACCACACCGCTCGCACACCTCAGCGTGCACGCGCGTGTCTTCTCGCTCTCGAGCAAGCTCCTCTTCGAACGCACCGTCACCACCGGCGCTGCCGCCAACTCCGTCAACAACATCTTCCAACTCGCACTCGACGACGCCCTCGCCACAAACCCCGTCCTCTTCGTGAAACTGGATCTCGCCGATGCGTCCGGCAAACCGCTCTCGCAAAACTTCTACTGGCTGGCCGCGCACGACGACGGCTACCGCAAGCTCAACGACCTGTCGCCGGTAACCCTCGAAGCCTCAGCCACAACATCGCCGAGCACAAACAACGACCAGCACATCGCCGTCACGCTCACCAACCCATCCCAGACCACCGCGCTCACCACCAAACTCACGCTGCTCGACGGCCCCGACAGCCCACGCATCCTGCCCGCCTACTACAGCGACAACTACATCTCGCTCCTGCCCGGCGAGCACCGCACCATCGACATCGCCTACCCATCCATCCCCGCGCACTCGCATCCCGTCGTCACCCTGCGCGGCTGGAACATCACCCGCGCCACCGTAGAAGTCAAAAAGCCATAACCCCACCCACAAAAATCGTCGCTCCAACGATTTGTCATCCTGAGCGCAGCGAAGGACCTGCTGTGGCAGTTCACGAGGCGCGAACGCGCCTCTGCCTCGCTTAAGGGCACGGCTGGTAGCCCTCGGCTTTAGCCGAGGGTCTCCGTGCCATAAAACTCCCAGCAGAAAAGGGGCTTCAGCCCCTGAGGTGCGCCTGGAAATTCCTTAGGGACGCCCAAAATCTTGTCAAGCCCCCAAACCACCTAAACCCATGCAAACAAAGAGAAAAATCGCTGCACATTAATTCCACTCAACTCTCTATAATAAAAGTAGAGATCAAAATCGAACGAATCTGGGTGCCCCATTGAAATCCGGGTGGCCCATTCATGACGACAGTCTCACCGTCGGCATGAGTGGGGTTCAATGAATGTCGAAGTCTGCACAGAACCATCGCAACCCTCTCATTCCAGAGATTTTGCCCACAAAATCTCTGGAATCAATATTTTGCAGCCGAAGGTCTCCGCAAACTCAACATTCCAAAGACTCAGCCCAAAGCAAGGGGAAGGGGGACCCCTTTTACCCACGCGTGCCTGACTCGCTCATCTCAACCCCAGGCTCGCGCGCCTTCGGCAGCTCGAAACGGTACCCCGCTCCGCGCAGCGTCTTCAGATATCGCGGCAGGTCAGGCGTCTCTTCGATCTTTTCGCGAATGCGCCCGACATAAACATCCACGCTGCGCGGAGTCACAAACCGCGCATCGCCCCAGACCGCATCCAGCAACTGGTCGCGCGTAAACACCCGCGACGGATGCCGCACCAGATACTCCAGCAGCCGGAACTCCGTCGCCGTCGTCGCCACCGCCTCTCCGCGCACGCGAAGCTGCATGGCGCTGCGATCGATCTCCACATCGTCGAAGCGAATCACCGGCAGCACAGCCTCCATCGTCGGCTGTTCGAACCGTCGCAGCACAGCCTTCACGCGCGCTACCAGCTCACGCATGCCGAACGGCTTGGTGATGTAGTCGTCCGCGCCCAGCTCCAGCCCGCGCACGCGATCGTTCTCTGACGCGCGAGCCGTCAGAAAGATGATCGGCACCGTGCTCAACTTCACATTGCGCCGCAGCCGTTTGCACAGCTCCATCCCATCGCCATCAGGAACCATCACATCCAGCAAAAACAGCGACGGCCGCGCGCGCTCCGCATCCTCCACAATCGATCCCACCGCGAGATACGGCCGCACCGCAAACCCCGCGCGCTCCAGTTGATGCCGCACCAACTGGTTGATGTCCGGATCGTCCTCCAGTACAAAGACCGCCTGGCTCACCTCATCCTCCCCAATCCGCAAGCTGCGGAGATACACGCGCTGCTCTGCATCTAGCGTTCACCCTACATTCACTTTGCGAACGGACGATAAATTCCGCAGTCTCAACTTCACGGTTTTCCAGCACGGAACATCTTGCGAACCGCAGCCTCCAGCGCCTCCGTCCACTCCGCAGCCGAAGTCTCTCGACCCAGCACAACAGGCGTCCCCACATGAATCCCCAGCTTGCCAGACCGAAACCATCGCCCGTTCGCGCGCAGCTCGCCCAATCCCTCGAGCACAACCGGAAGCACCGGAACCTGCGACTCCTGCGCCAGCAACCCGATTCCCTGCCGAAACGCCTGCAACGCTCCCGTCTCGCTGCGATGCCCCTCCGGAAACACCATCACCGAATAGCCGCGATCCATCGCCTCGCCCGCATGCGCAAAGCTCCGCCGAAATCCGCTCGATCGCAGCAGCGGGAACACGTTGTACAGCGCCGTAATCAGCCAGTACCCAATCGGAGCCAGCGCATCCAGCAGCGCATTGCCCTGTCTCCGTCCATGCCGCATATCCATCAGCAGCTCACCGGACATCGCAATCGCCACACGCCGTCGCACTCTGCCCGGCAGCGCGGCCAGAATGAGCGCCCCGTCATAAGCTGTCACATGATTCCCAATCAGCAGCATCGGACCATCCGGCATTTCCGCCGCATCACGCGTAACCTTCGGAGCGGCCAGCAGCCAGATCAACGGCCTAGCAACTATCTCCAGAAACAACACCCGTATCCACGCAACGGGTCTCCACCATGGCCAACGCGGATATGCCAACGTCTCTCTCCGCTCCGTCTGCAGCTCACGTACCTGCACAGACGCACCCTCAGACGCAGCCTGCGGAGCAGCAACTCTCGGCTCCGTCTCTGTAGCTGGAGCCGAACTTACCACACCGCCAACCATTCTCCGCAGCTCACCCAGCGTTTGCACCTGAGCCATCGCGTCGTCATCCACCTCCACGCCCAACCGACTCTCCAGCAGCGACTGCAACTGCACCCTCGCCAGACTGTCCAGATGCAGGTCCTCTGTCAGCCGCGCCGAATCGTCCGCCTGCGCGCGCTGCTCGCCCGTAACCTCGGCAACCAACTGCAGCAACATCTCCTGAGGCCTCGCCGCCGTCCCATCTCCACGCACAGCCGCGCATGCCCACGCCGTAACCTGCCGTCGCAGCAGCTTGCCCGTCGAGGTATAGGGCAGCGTCGCATCCGGCCAGCGCACATACCGCCGCATCCGCTGAAAATCCGCCAGCGTCGCATTCGCGCGCCGCACCGCCTCCGCCAGCTCCTCATCGCTGCCGTCGAACACCACGGCCGCCACCGGCTCCTGCCCATTCCCTCCCTCGCAAGCAACCACCGCCGCGGTGCGAACGCCCTCCTGTTTTGACAGCGCCGCCTCCAGATCAGCAGGATGAACATTCAACCCCGCTGCTGTCACAATCACATCGCCCTTCCGCCCCAGAAACCGCAGCTCGCCGCTCGCATCCTGCGAGGCCAGGTCCCCCGTCGCCAGCCACTCCTCCGAGCGCGGAAGCATCTCTCCGCCCCGCCACGTCGCCGCCGCCAGCATCTCTCCGCGCACCAGCACCTCGCCATCCTGGCCCAGCTTCACCTCTCGCCCCGGCAGAGGCTTGCCCAGCGTCCCACGCCCGATCCCGAACGGATGATTCAGCGTCACCAGGGCCGCCGTCTCCGTCATCCCATAGCCCTGAATCACCGCCAGCCCCAGTGCGTGCCAGAACGATTCAAGCTCCTCCGGCAGCGTGGCCCCGCCGCAGATCAGCGCCCAGAAGCGCCACCCCAGCTGTCGATGAACACGTCGCAGCTTCCACCAGCGTTTCCAAACCGGCAGCGAACTCAACTGCTCCAAATCTGCCGCAAGCTTCATATCGTTGCTCAACAGATGCGACCGCAGTAACCCCAGTACGCGCGGCACAGCGATCAGCACATTAATGCGCTCGTGCTTCAGCGACTCCAGCACCCGGCCCGGCTCAAGGTTTGTCGTAAAGTGCAGCTCCGCTCCTAACAGCGGCGGCACCCACAACCCCATAAACTGCCCGAATACATGACTCAACGGCAGCGTGTGCAAAAACCTCAGCGGATGCACCAACCTTTCATATCGACGATACTTCCCGATTTCCGTCTCGATTGGCATAAGGCTCGCCAGCACATTACGGTGTGTGTGCACAATCCCTTTCGGCTCCGAAGTCGTGCCCGAGGTAAAGACGATCTGAAATGGCGTATCCGGCCCGACCGAAGGACCGATAGAGAAATCGGGCTCTATCGGCAGTTCCGCTCGCAACGTCTCCAGGCTGAGACGTGGAAGATCCGGTGGCAGCTTCGCAAGCAACGCGGCATCGCCCAGCGCAAGCCGAGCCTTCGTATCCGCCACCACCCGCGCCGCGAAATCAGCCGATCCAGCCGCATCGAGCGGTACCACAACAACCCCACGCAGCATGCAGCCGAAAAAAACACCCACCCATTCCGCCGAATTCTGACCCCACAACACCACCCGCTCGCCCGGAGCAATCGCTTGCCGCCGCAACTCCGCCGAGAACCTCCCCGCCAACCCTGCAACCTCCCCAAAACTCGTGCGCAGATGCCGATTTCCGCGATGTTCAACCACTGCAATCTCGCGGCCGCGTCG
>DATCFM010000017.1:0-23850 GCA_036509515.1 Acidobacteriaceae bacterium | reverse complement strand
ATCAGCTCCGCCGCAGTCCGCGCTGTGCTGCCGGCCACAAAATGCTCCACCAAGCGAACCTGCTTGCCCCACGACAAACGACTCTTACGAAACCCGCTCGCCATACCAGATCCTCACGACATTATCTGGTACAGCCCCTTTCGGTGCCCGATGGCTGCCTGATGAGCGTCAGTTGCTTATCCACGTTTTTGTGGATGGTTCGCGATGGTTTTTGCGTGGTGAATGGTTGGATGGATGATGGTTGGTTGCTGTGGTCGTTTCAGCAAGTCCGAGTCATAGACCGGAGGCGGCGATCGTGGGGCTGAACGCGCACGCCTCGAAAGCTTGTTGGCGGGAAGGTGTCCGGAAGTTCGAATCTCGGTCTCCTCGCCATCCTGTCAGCGTCGTCAAGCCGGGGGTGTCACTGCCCTGCTGAGATCAGGGATCGGCAGAGCGCGTGGTCGGCCCGGTGTTGGCCGCAGAACGAAACCGGGCTAACTGTACGTTGGGCCTCAGTCCGAAGGGACGCTCCCGGAACCGGGAGCGTCTCGACCCTTTGCGGTCTAGGGGCGGTCCAATCGCGCGGTCTGCGGGAGCCCCGGCAGCTTCACGCCGAAGTACTTCTCTACCTCGGGCTGATTTTGCTGGATGTACACGCCGCTCCACGCATGGATCACCTTCGCATCCGGTCCGACCACGATGGTCTCCGGCGTTCCGATTACATGCAGCTTCTCCATGACGTCCTTCGACGGAAGCAGATACACGGGAAATGGTTCCCGCTTGTCGCTTACATACTGGGCAAGGTTCTGCGACACGAGCGACACACCAACAAACCGGTACTTGTCGCTGTCGGCCGCATAGAGCGCCTTCATGTTCGCCTCGTTGCGCTTGCACCAGCCGCACTGCGGCGAGAGAACATAGAGCACGGTGGGTCGCGTGTCATCCGCAAAGTTCACGCGGACCGGCTTCCCTGTCGCATCCTCCATGCTGATCGACGACGGCACGGACGCTCCAGGCTTCAGGAGGGCGACAGGCTTTGGATGCGGACGCAGACCTCCATTGCTGGCGAGATACACGTTCAATCCAAGAGACAGGGCGAGCATGGTTGTAAGCGCCGCGGTGCCGATATTTCTTGAAATTACATCCTTCAGTGACGACGACATATTCTGGTTCTCCCGTTCTCCGAAAAAGCGATGAGCGATGACGAGACGAAGGCTGTTTGTCTGCAGCCTTCGTCTCATGCATCGGGTGATCGGTTGAGAAGATGCAGCCACCGGCGCTAGTGACCGGCGGCTACTATCCTGGCGACCTTTATTCGGATTGGCAGCGGCCTTTCGTTCTATTAGAAATAGCCGTAGGTACACGACACGCACGCGGTCGATACGCACATGCCCTGCCCCTGCGGCTGGCCTTCCTCGGTTTGACAGAACACAAAGGGACTGGTCGCCCCAACACGGACGAGGCCGCCTTCGCCTTGATTGCAATAACCACTTGGGGCTGGAGCGTAGACCTCTCCGTCGGGGCAGCTCGATGCCTGCACCTTTGCGGGAGAGAGAGACAGATAACCGACCAGTGCAAGCGCCGGAAGGAGGGTGGAGACTGCTACTGAAAATCTCTGCTTCACATTCATGACCATCTCCTGAAAGAAACGGTGGGGGATGACAAGGCGAAGGCTGTTTGTCGACAGCCTCGCCTCAGCATCGGGTGATCAGTTGAAAGGATCAAGCCAACGACGCTAGCGTCCGGCGGCTAGTCGTCGCATAACACGCACTGCCCTGCCTCACACGTACCCCCGCCAGGGAAATTGGGACAGAAGACGAAGTAGCCGTGCGTTCCAGGCGCGACCGAACCGCCAGCACCCTCGGCGCAGTACCCCGGAGGAGCGTTTGGTGCCGGACTGTATTGTTCACCGTCTGGACAATTTGATTGGGCTAACGCCCTGGTGGGAGCAACGTACATGTACCCACAAAGCGCCAGCGCTGGAAGCCCCGCCGCAGCGGCTACCGAAAACACTTGCTTTAGATTCATGTCTCTCTCCTTAACTCCGGAAACGTATGCGAGGACGAGCAAGGCCGCTGCAGGTCATGGCCTTCGCTCTTCATCGGAGTGACTGGTTCAGACCAGGAGAAAACACGAAACAGTAAAGTCTCGGACAAGCACGATAGAGGAAAACATCTTCCGCGCCACCTCTATGGGGTCTGGCGGCTGGCTCGCTCGAAAGAAATATAGGCGCTCGCCGGAGAATGCGTCAAGGTATGCGAAGTTGAATTTTTGATGAAAGCAATTGCTTCCCAAAACGGAACTGAAGCGGCTCCGGAACTTCACCTTCTCGTTGGTCTCCCTAACAAACACGCAGTCCAGCGCTGGACGGGTGCTGGCGGGTTGCTGTGGTAAAGTCAGGAAGTCGCGTCACCGACCGGAGAGATGGCCGAGTGGCTGAAGGCGCACGCTTGGAAAGCGTGTATACCGCAAGGTATCCAGGGTTCGAATCCCTGTCTCTCCGCCATCACTTTAGAATCATGGACCTGTCGGTATTGCTCCCGCCATCGCACCGCCGTCCCGCCGCGCAGAGCCCCATCGTCACGACAACTACGGCACAGGGATTCGAACCACCTGAGGAATGTAGATCTTCTGGTTCGTAACTAATCCCGGAACATTCATCGTATTGCAAACATAGGTGAACAACAGACTGCCCGCGTCCTCGAACTCCGGATGCTCCTTGCCCGCGTAGCAGAAGACGTCCTTATCGCGACTCGGCCGGGGCTGCATCTCTGGTATGTGATAAATCACCTTATCCGCAGACCATGGACCGGTGAGCTCCGGCGCGGTTCGAAGAATAATCTTGTCGGAGAAGCCATTGGGCTCCAGCATTATCGCCAGCCATTGTTTGCTCGCGGCATGGTAGCGAATTGAGAGCTCGCTCGAACCGTTCTTCATCACTTCCCTGGCGTCCTTGGGATCGAAGCCAGGCTTCCATTGGCCGTCGGACGCCAGATATTCCAGATGCGCCGCCGGATGATCGAGCCCGCTAAGGGGGATGCGCGTCACCAACAGCGGACGCGTTCCACTCTCATACAACGCAAAGAGGTAGACGAAGTCGCCGTGCACCACCGTCGTTGCCGATGGGTACGCTTTCACCCCATCCGGCACCAGAGGACGGATTGTGACATCCCATTTCTGAGGATCGCGATCGAGATGACTCACCTGTGCGAGATCTGACCCGCAGGTCTCAAAATCCATCGCCCAGGGGCTGGGATTCGCCGCATGGCGAATGCAAAGCAGCGTCACCCAGAGGTCGCCATGCGCGGTAAAGCCATCCATCGCCCAGTACCAATGGGTTGGGTCCTTGGGCGAAAAATAACTCTGCGCCTTCCCTGCCTTGTCGTGCTTCACCACATACGTGAGGCGCCAGTTACCCTTCGCGTCGCAGGTGGAGATGCCCAGACTGTTATGCACCTGCCGTGGATCATGCCCCGCCACAACGCGACTGGTTCCGTACAGCGTGTCGCCAAAGATCCAAACATCGCGACCATCCGGCAGCGGAATGGAGTACGCCGCGTCCGCTCCCTCCCAGCCCAGCGCCTTGTTCTTTTCTAACGGAAACGACGGTGTGCAGGTAGCACCATAAGCGCCTACTGAAGCGACAAAGAGAATGACCGTCAGACCGAACAGTAATGTAAATCGAATTCGAAACACAGGCAGACTCCCGAAGCAGTAAAAGCGGCCTGTCCCCATCACGCGATGGGAACAGGCGCCACTCGTAGTTAGCGGATGATCTTAATGGAGAACTGCACCTGCCGCGACGTTCCTATACCAATGGTGTTGTTGATAGTGGTTGTGCTGCGGCCAAAGCCCGGATCAGTGACATAGAGAGGAATGACCTGCGCAGCGGAGCAGGAGGTTGAAACAGGCTTCCCATAGCAGGGATTAGTAACAAATGCGTTACCGTCCGGGTTGGCGAAATTCGGATGATTGGCTATGTTGAACAGATCGGCGCGGAACTCCACGTTCCACTTCTCTCCGATAGGCGTGTGCTTCATCAGAGCCAGGTCCACCTGAGCAAACCTCGGGCCGGTGCCCGCGTTACGCGGCACATCGCCGAAGGAAGTTGACACTGGGACAGCAAGCAGCGAGGGATCGAACTGGTTGTTCGGAGCGCTGTAGTTGCTGGGCCGAAGAGTCGTCGGATGAGAGCCATTCACGAAATCCGGACGCTGCGGTGTTCCATAGTCATCCGGAATATTTGTAACGATATTCACCGGAAGCCCGGAACGCGCCGAAAGAATGCTCCCCAGGTCCCATCCGCTTCCGATAACCCGCGGAACGCGATGGATATCGGGAGCATGCAGGTAGATGTCGCCGGTGACATTGTTGCGGACATCGATATCTCCTTTGCCGAAATCGTTCTGAGGGTTGGTCGGATTCACAAACGCGCTGAAGACGCTGACCGTGTCATCGAACTCGTGCGCCCACGTGTAATTAAGGTCATAGGTAAAGCGACGATTGTGTCCACGCAAAGCGGCCTGCAGACTGTTGTACTTCGAATCCAGAAAATCGCCCAGCAGCCGCTCGTTCGCATAATTGGCGCTCAGAGGATAAGTTCCGAAGATCGGATCCTGGTTGTTGAATTCAAGCCCAGCGAACGCCGCACCCGCAGGAAGTTTCAGCCCGCGGTCTCCAACGTAGCTCACTTCGAGCACTGTATTCGGCGCGAGCTCCTGCTGTACGCCAAAGCTGTAGTGGTAGGCATAGCTATCGCGCGTATTGGGATCGAACTCATCGACGTTGCGCACCTGCGGTACACAGGTAGGCAGAGTCGCCACAGGGTAGGATAGTGGGAAGCTCGGCGAACAGGAGACTGTGCCAAAGATTGCCTGGAACACATTCACGGAGAGGTTCTTGGAGGTGTTGTCGGTGAGCGAGAAGACCGCGCCGGTCAACTGCGGGTTGTAAAAGACCCCGAAGCCGGCCCGCACAACACTCTTGCCGTGACCAAAGGGGTCCCAGCTGAGGCCAACACGCGGCCCGAAGTTGTTGTAGTCCGGTTTGTAGAGCGGTGCTCCCAGCGGCCCAACCGTCTGCGTTGCAATATCAAAGTTGGCAAGCTGCCCGTTCTTCTCATGCAGCACTGAATTGTACTCATAGCGCACGCCTAGATTCAGCGTGAAGGTTCGGCTGAGCCGCACGTCGTCTTCGACAAAGAAGTCCCAGTTCGTATTGCGAATGCGTGTCATCGGGTTGCCGAGCGTACCGAACGCAAAGCCATTATTAATTTCGAAGTCGCCAATGCTCCCGTAAGAGAGAAACTCCTGCAAACCGAGCTCTTCGTCGGACAGATTGTGTCGTATGTCTGCTCCTGCCTTGAAGGTCTGGCGTCCCCATATCTTGGTTAGCGTATCGATATATTGATAGGACGTCTGCGGACGAATGCTCGAGAAGGTCGCCGGTCCGGGCGCAACGCCGAAGTTGCAGAAGAAGCAGCTGAAAGAGATCACCGGGAACGCGCCGCCACCTCCGTACGACTCCACATCATCGGAGTTGATCCCAAACCCGGCCTCATTCAGCAGCGTCGGCGAAAAGGTGTGAGTATTGCTGATCTTGAGGAACTGCGTGCGTGCCGGCGTCGGCGCCACCTGGCCAACAGCCGGACCGTACGTTGTGCTCGTATAGGAGTCGCCAATGTTATAGCGAAGGTAGAACTTATCCTTGTCGCCGTGATTCCAGTCAATGCGCACGGAACCTGTATCTTCGCGAAGCGTATCGATCAGGTTGGCGCTGTAAAGGTCGAAGTTGCCGGTCGTGTCCTTCGGATCAGGGCCTAAATTACCTTTCGGAATGGCCGCCACAACCGGCGCCATGGCGGGGACGAACTTAGCCCGCTGCGCGGCGTTCAACACGTCATAGACGCTTGTGTTCGTGATTGTCTGGCGAACACCTTCGTAATTGGCAAAGAAAAATATCTTGTCATGGACAATCGGTGCGCCAATATTTCCACCGAATTGATTGAGACGCAGCGGCGTCTTACTTCCCGGGACAGCGAAGTAATTACGCGCATCCAGCGCATCATTGCGGAGAAACTCAAACAGCTCACCGTGCCAATCGTTACTGCCCGACTTCGTAATCACATTGACCACGTCGCCGATCGATCGGCCATACTCCGCCGAAAAGTTTCCTTGAAGAATGTGGAACTCTGCGATCGAGTCAACGCTGGCACGAGTGAGCCGCGCATCGCCGCGGCCAAGCTGCATGGAAGTCGCATTGGTGTCGATACGTGTCGCATCCGCGCCGTCCAGCAGAATATTCACACCCGCAAAACTCGTCTCCGCACCGCCCAAGCTCGTCTGCCCAAACTGTCCGCTGGTTACAGAGCCAGGCACCAAGGCGAGCAGGTCGGTGAAGTCGCGCCCGTTCAACGGCAGATTCTCCACCCGTTGAGCGTCGATAGTGGTTCCCAGGTCCGCACTCAAAGTATTCACCTGCATCTGGTTCGCGGAGACAGTTACTTGCTGGCTTTCGCCACCTGGCGGCAGAACAACGTCCACGCGATGTGCTTCGGAAGCGTTCAACTCTACATCCTGGACGGTGACCGTGCGGAAACCCTGCAAGGATGCCGCTACGTTATACCGGCCCACCGGCAGCGTGGGAACGCTATATTCGCCACTGTTGCTCGAAATCGTGCTAAAGACACGATGCGTGCCCTCATTCGTCACGATTACTTTTGCGTTGGGAATCAGTGCTCCCGTCGGATCGCGTACGGTTCCCTGGATGCTGCCCGTGTCGAGTTGCGCGCTCGCCGCCGCCGCTACGAGTAGGAGAGTCAGGACGATATGACTTGCCCGGAAGAGTTTAGACATGCTTGCCTCCAAAAGTTTTCAACGTGTGTTTTTCCCGTACCACTGATTTCGCGTCAGGTGGCTGTCGAGAAACTCTGCTCTCAGCCATCCGCTTCGTCGGTTTTCTTCTGATCCTGTGGGGATCATCCTTCTGTAGGTCCTGCAGATTCTGCCGGAGAAGCGATTCCGCATAGCGCACGTCGTTATTGATGGCCCGGCGGGCTCCGGTTGCGTCACCACTTGCGATGAGCCGGAAGATGCGCTCATGCCGTGCGCAGTGCCGTGCAAGGTCATGCACCAGAGGGAGCACCCGATGCTTTCCTTCTGAAAACGCTCCATACATCATCTGCATCGTGCTCTGGATGGCGCCGTTCTTCGAGGCGCGCGTGATGGCATTATGAAAGTCCATCTCGTGCTCAACAAAAGCGCGCGGATCGTTGGCGGCCCGCTTCATCCCGTCCAGCGCAGAGCGCATCTGCTCCAGATCGTCGCGCGTAGCCCGCCGCGCCGCCAGGGCGGCCACCGCCGGCTCGAGCACCTCGCGCAGTTCGTACAATTCCAGATATTTGATCTCATCGAGCAGCAACATCCACTGCAGATGCCGGGTCGCCATGCTGCTAAGCGACGGCTGCAGATACGTGCCGTCACCCGCGCGCGCCTTCAGCAGGCCAAGAAACACCAGCCCTTTCAGGGCCTCGCGAAGCGAGGCTCGGCTTACATCCAGCATCTCAGCAAGGCGCGGCTCGGAAGGCAGGCGGCTGCCTCGCGTAAGGTCGCCAGAACGCACGAGCGACTCGATGCGGCGCGCCACCATCTCAATGACCGTCTCCCGCTCGGCCGGTCGTGCCGAGGTGGGAGCAACTCTTCGAATTGGAGCGGTGCGTGCGGGCATCCTGGAATTGTCAGACAATAGGCCGCGCCCTGAACGCTTGTCAACGAATATTTCAAGAGAATCACATAGGTTGCGCCTGCCATCCAAGTGGGTGATGCGGTTTCTGCAAATCTATTGACACGGCCTGATTCACGGCACTACGCTTCTTATCTGTCTTACATTTATCGTCGCGCCTCGATACGCCGCACAATGGATTTCTTTCCTCAAACCGTCGCTCCCATCGTTCCCTGCGAGCAGATGAAAGTGTTCGCCGAAGGGCTCGATCATCCCGAAGGGCTCGCCTTCGACCGCGATGGTGACCTGTGGGCAGGAGGCGAGGCCGGACAGATCTATAGAATTCGCAACGGCCGAACAGAGCACGTTGCCGACGTCGGCGGCTTCTGCCTCGGCATTACGCTCTCTCCCGCACAGGATCTCTTTGTCTGTAATCCTGGTCTGCACGTTCTCCAGCAGATCGACCACTCCGGCCGCATGCTCAGAACCATCGAACAGGTGGATGGTCAGTCGCTGGAGACACCGAACTTTTCCGTATTCGACAGCGCCGGCAACCTCTACTTCTCTGACTCGGGAAGATGGAACGCAGGCAACGGCCGCGTCTATCGCCTTCGTTCCAATGGCCTCGTCGAGTTCTTCGCAGGCCCCTTCGCCTTTGCGAATGGCCTCGCCCTCAGCGCGAAAGAAGACGCCTTATTCGTCGTCGAAAGCCAACGCGACTGCGTAACACGGGTGCCGATTCGCATGAATGGCGCTGCCGGTGCGCCGGAGGTCTATGCATCCGGGCTCTCGCGCGTGCCCGATGGCGCCGTGCTTGACGCCGAGCAGAACCTCTACGTCACCTGTTACGCCACCGACTGCATCTATCGCGTGCGTCCCAACCGCACCGTCGAGCTCTTCGCCTACGACCCCGAAGGCACTGTTCTTGCGCGGCCCACAAACGCAGCCTTTGGCGGCCTGGAGCGCAAAACCCTTTTCGTAGCAAATCTCGGCCGTTGGCACATTACGTCGCTGCCCACTGATTCCCCAGGGCATCTGCTGGCAGCAGAAAGGGCCGTGCAAGCGTGAAGCTCTGGTGCGCTCTCATGCTTGCGGTATGCGCGGCAGCAAGCCATGCGCAGCAGCAGACAATTTGGCAGATCGGCGCTTTCGATGACTCTTCGCGCGAATTTCACGACAGCTTTGGCGTGGACTACGCCAAGACTGCATCGGATGTCGACTACATCGTCGGCCAAAGCACGGCGAAAGACTGGCTCCGCTTCCAACCCGGTCCCGCCAACGGCATGGCAGGCACGCGTCTGCATCCGTTCCGCATTCACTTCACTCTCGCGGAGTCTCCGCGAGGAACCTACGTTCTGAAGCTGGCGGTGCTCTATGAGACGCCACGTCTCTCCTCGCTCCGCATCAATATCAACGGTCACAGCGGCTTGTTCAACTTCTCTCCGAAGCTCGACTACGCCGCTGGCGACTGGGAAGGAACGTTCGTTCCTCAGACCTCGCACGCCGACCGCCTGATCGCGATCCCCGCATCCTGGCTTCATCGCGGCGGCAACCTCATTACACTGACTGCCATCGACGATCCAGCCACGCCGCAAAACTCCCTCGGCGACATTGCGCCCGGAGAAAGCGGCCTCGTTTACGATGCACTCGCGCTTCTGCAGCAGCCCACAGCACAGTACAAACGAGGCCAGATCGACGCCACCGCCGGCGCGACGATCTTCTTTCGTCAAACAGGCAGCGGCTTGTATGAAGTCGTTCACGCCTGCGCCGACGTCAATGCCGGCGGTTCTCTTCCCTCGCAGATCGAACTGCTCAGCAACGGTCGCACGCTGACCCAACTGCTGCACTTCGACACCTCTGAATTCGGCGAGAGCTGCGCCGACTTCGATATCCCGGAATGGACCGGCGCTCTCGCCGTGACGCTGCGAGTAAACGGAAAGACCTTCCCCGTCGAATTGCAGGCGCAGAAGAAGTGGACCGTGCTGGTGGTCCCCCACGAACATCTGGACATCGGCTTCACCGACTATCGCGAAAAAGTGGCCGAGCTCCAGTCGGAGAGCATAGACGGCGTGCTCGATCTGCTTCCTCAACATCCCGGGTTTCGTTGGACGATGGACGGCAGTTGGGTCGCGCAGCAGTATCTTGCCGGCCGCTCGCCCGATCGCGTGAAGCAGCTTCTCGACGCCGTACGTGCAGGCCAGATCGTCATTCCACCGCAGTACGCAAACCAGCACACCGGCGTCGCTTCGCTCGAGGGACTGGCGCGGTCGCTCTATTACTCGCATCACCTGGCGCAGCAATTCAATCTCCCGCTGGGCGCGGCAAATATCACGGACGTTCCCTCGTATTCATGGTCCTACGCCTCCGTACTGCACAGCGCGGGCATTCGCTACTTCGCAGCCGCGAGCAACGCCTGGCGCGCTCCCTTGATGCTCGAAGGCCGATGGAATGAGAAGTCGCCCTTCTACTGGGAGGGTCCCGACGGCGGCCGTGTCCTGATGTGGTATTCGCGAGCCTATCTGCAGCTTGCCTCCATGTTCGGCACACCACCCACGCTGGAGGCCATTCACGACGCGCTGCCGGTATTCCTCGAAGCCTACGGGCGCAAGGAGTATCGCGCCAACGCCGTCATCGTCTTCGGCAGCCAACTGGAAAACACTTCTCTCGATCGTGCGCAGGTCACGCTTCCTACGGAGTGGTCGAAACAATACGCCTACCCTCGCCTGGAGTTCTCCACCTTTAAAGAGGCGATGTCCTCCATCGAGCAGCAGTTCGACGGAACCATCCCCACCTATCGCGGCGACTTCGGTCCGTACTGGGAGGACGGCTTCACCTCCGACGCTCGATCCACGGCCACGCACCGCGCCAATCAACAGCGTTTCCTTAACGCTGAGGTCATGGCCACCATCCCTTCCCTGCTCGACTCGAACCTGCGTCCAGACGTTTCGCCTCTGCATGACGCCTGGGAAAACTCGGCGCTGTTCGATGAGCACACATGGACCTCCGTCGCCGCTACCACCCAGCCGGAAGGAGATCAGACCCTGCGCCAGACCGCCGCCAAACGCGCGCAGGTGATTCGCGCCGGCAACGATCTCACCTACAGCATCGAGAGAAGCTTCGCGCAACTGGAATCGATGCTGGCGCCAAAAGACAATTCGCTGCTGGTATTCAACGCATTGAACTGGCCTCGCAGTGGATGGCTTGAGACAGATTTGCCCGAAGGCAAACAGATCGTTGACCGAGAAACGCACCACGCCGTTCCGCAGGACGTTCTTCGCGTTGAAAAGGGCACACCGCTCTCGGGCTTCGGTGGCGGTACGCTGCGCGTACGCTATCGTGCAGATGACGTTCCCGCAGCCGGCTACAAACTGCTGTCGGTTGTCGACGCCCCGGAAACGCCGGCCGCAACGACTGCGCCTTTGTCTGCGAGCCATGTCATCGAAAACCAGTTCTATCGCGTAACGCTCGACCCAGCCAGCGGATCGATTCGCAGTGTGTGGGACAAGGAGTTGAACCGCGAACTCGTCGATCAGCACAGCCCCTACCGATTCGGAAGTTACGTCTACGTGACGGGCGCGGACGACATGCCGAACAACAGCCTCTATCGCTATGGCGCAGGCTTGCCTCAGCCGCATCTCACGCCTCATCCAGCTGAGAGCGGCCACATCGTGTCCATCGCGCACGGAGCAGCGTCCGAAACAGCCACGCTGGAGTCCTCTGCGCCGAACACTCCATCCATCCACACGACCATTACACTGCCTGCAGACGCTCGACGCATCGACATCAGCCTCTCGTTCAGCAAGCAGTCGACCTTGCGGCGCGAAGCGGTGTACATTGCCTTTCCGTTGGCGATCGATCGTCCGTCCTTCGCGTACGACACCCAGAACGGATGGGTCGATCCCTCCCGCGACGAACTCGCCGGCGGCAGCCGCGAGTGGTACGCTACCCAGCACTGGGCCGCAGTCCATAACAACGTCCTCAGCGCTGCCGTCATCCCTCTCGATGCACCCATGCTCGCGTTTGGCGACATCGTCCGCGGCGCCTGGCCCACAGACTTCGCACCGAAGAGTGCAACCATCTTCTCCTGGCTGATGAGCAACTACTGGAGCACAAACTTCATGTCGTCGCAGGGTGGCGACTACACCTTCCGTTATACCGTTGTGAGCAGCGCGACGTTCGAACCGGCACAATTGACGCGTCTAGGCTGGGAGCAGATGACTCCGCTCGAAAGCGACGCCATTCCAGCCAGCTTTACGCCATCTCCCGTCTCCAGCGCGAGCTTCCTCATTCTTGATAATCCCAATGTCGTGCTCTCCACCTGGAAGCGGGCCGAAGACGGTGACGGCAGCATCGTGCGGCTCACCGAGATTGCCGGCCAGCAGGAGGCAGTTCAGCTCCGCACCCCACATCTCCGGCTGCAACGTGTGCAGCAATGTTCGTTACTGGAGGACTGCACCGGTGAGCTACCCATTCGCAACGATAGCGTTGCCGTGCAGCTAAAGCCGTTTGAGATTCTTACGTTGAAGTTGCAGACGCAGCCGGGGTCAAAACCATGAACGTGTCATCTCCTCATACGACATGGCGTGGACGACGCGCACTGGAGCTTTCCAACGGCGTTGTGCAGGCGATGATCTTGCCGGGCGGCTGCGCACTCGCTGCCTGGCGTTTCGCGGAAGGTCACGGCCCCTCGCAGACAAATGTACTTTGGGAATCGCCCTGGGCCACGCATGATCCGAAGACGCTCGACGACGTTACGCTGGAACATACCTACGGCGATCTCGCCAGCGGTCGCTTCCTCGACAGCTTCACCGGCCACGCCCTGTGTCTCGATGGCTTTGGCCCTCCGAGCGACACAGATGCAGCAGCCGGCGACTCCTTGCACGGCGAGGCCTCAACGGTCATGTGGACGGTCAAAGAGAACAGTACATCCTCCATCACCCTCACGGCGGACCTGCCGCTCGCGCACCTGCACGTACAGCGTCATCTCTCGCTCTTGCCCGGAGAAAGCGTGCTCCGCGCCGAGGAACACGTGACCAATTTGGCATCGACATCGCGCCAGCTGCACTGGATGCAACACGCCACCATTGGCGCCCCGCTCTTCCGCAACGGCAACGCACGCATCACAGCATCCGTTCATAACGGCATTACCTGGCCGCTGGACTACGAAGGCTGCAATCTACTGGAGCGCGACGCGACCTTCTCGTGGCCTTGCGCCCCCCGCGCTGACGGCGGAACCGTCGATCTTCGCGAAGTATTCACACGCGAAGGCTCAGGTTTTGTCGCAGCCCTGCATCAACACACAGGCCGCGAGCACGGGTTTATTGCAGCCTGCCATGCGGAGACCAGACTTGCGATGGGCTACCTGTTCTCCGCAGCGCTTTTTCCGTGGGTCACCTTCTGGGAGGAGAATCGCGCTCGCCGTGATGCGCCATGGTGCGGCCGCGTGCAGGCGCGTGGGCTCGAGTTCGGCACAACGCCATTGCCGCTCGGCAACGAAGCCGTCGATGCGCACGGTCCAGTGCTCGGCTCCCCCACGTCGCTCTCAATTGGGCCGCACCAGATACAGCGCGCCCCATGGCTCCTCTTTCTTGCAGAAATCCCGCACACATGGAGCAAGATAGAGGACGTCCGCGCTGAAGCGGGTGAGATCGTCCTGATCCACGGCAGAGAGACAGTCCGTCTGAAAGCGTCTGGCGCAGCGGACTTCCTGCAAACTGTGAGGTGCGCCTGATGCGAGCTCTGGCACTGGATATGGGCGGGACGCACATTGCTTGCGGCGTAGTCGAAGACGCTCGGCTACTGGAGCACACCTCCATCGCAACAGAAGGAGCCTCCAGCCTCGCGGCGCTGCTGCCCCTGATCGGGGACACGCTCCATTCCCTCCTGCGCGACACCGCCACAGCAGCCAAACAATGCGCAGGAGTTGCGATCGGCTTTCCAGGAATTGTGGACGCGCGGAATGGGACCATCCATTCGACTCTCAAGAAGTACGAGGATGCGCCTAACATCGATCTTGCAAGATGGGCGCGTGAAGCATTCGGCCTCGGCCTGCGCATTGAAAACGATGCCCGCCTCGCACTTATGGGAGAGCAGTTTGCCGGCGCAGCACGCGGCATGGAAGATGTTGTCATGATGACGCTGGGCACGGGCATCGGCACCGCGGTCTTTCTCCATGGCCACCTGCTGCGCGGCGTGCATGCCCATGCTGGATGTCTCGGCGGCCATCTGACCGCGAAGTTCGACGGCCGCACCTGTCACTGCGGCAACATTGGTTGCGCGGAAGCCGAAGCCTCCGGCTGGTCGATGCCCCTGGTCGTACGTGCCTGGCCTGGGTTCGCGCAGAGCTCTCTGGCTCCTCTCGAGACTCTCGGCTTCCGCCAACTTTTCGCTCACGCCGAAATGGGCGACGCCATCGCACAGCAGGTGCGTGAACGCTGCCTGCGCGTCTGGGCAGCCAACGCCGTCTCTCTCATCCATGCCTACGACCCTGAGATTCTCATTCTCGGCGGCGGCGTGATGCAAAGTGCAGACGTGATCATTCCATTCATCCAGAATTATGTGAATGAACACACATGGTCGAGCTGGGGAAAAGCGCAGATACGAGCGGCGTCGCTTGGAAATTCGGCGGCACTGCTCGGCGCCATCCCACTATTGAGCGAGGAGATGCATGGCGCGTCCATCTAATTACGATAAGTTCCCGTGCGTTTCAGGCGGCCGGCGCGATCAATGCCCCGTTGGCTGGGACGCCATTGCCTCGCAGCTAGTCAGAGCGACCGTCGTCTGCGTTGAGTGTTACCCCGGCGCACACGCTGACGCCATCGAGGAAGCACTGGCCGCACGCCTTAGGCCGTGCGCCGTCTTTCGCGCATCCGACGCCTACAAACCTACCGCCGCCATTCGCGAGATGCTCGATCCGCATCTCGGCGAGGACCGCGTCTTCGGCCGCATGAATGGCCTGACACTAAACGACTGGTTCGACCCGCAACGCCTGCAAGCCATGCGCGCGGATATCCTCGCGCAGTCCTCACGGGGAACCGTCCTTATCATTGGCTCTGGCGCCGCCCTGCTTGCACCTCAGCGCGATCTGCTGGTCTACGCCGATATGGCGCGATGGGAGATCCAACTACGCTATCGCCGTTTTGAAGAGGGCAACCTCGGCTGTGACAACCGCAAAGCCAGCTTCGCCGAAAAATACAAGTGCGGTTTCTTCGCCGAGTGGCGCGCCGCCGACCGCCTGAAGAAACAACTCCTGCCCAGCGCAGATTTCCTTCTCGACACCAACGACGCAGACCTTCCGAAGATGATCTCCGGTACCGAACTCCGCACCGCGCTGCAACGCACAGCCACACAACCCTTTCGCGTGGTGCCCTACTTTGATCCCGGCCCCTGGGGCGGCCATTGGATGGAGGTCGTCTGTGATCTGCCCAGGGACGCTCCGAACTACGCCTGGTGCTTCGACTGCGTGCCCGAAGAAAACAGTCTCCTGCTCGGCTACGGAGAGATTCGCGTAGAGATCCCCGCAATCGACCTGGTCTTTCTGCAGCCGCATCAGTTGCTCGGCGACGCCGTTCACGCCCGCTTCGGGACCGAATTCCCTATCCGCTTCGACTTCCTCGACACCATGGGCGGCGGCAATCTTTCGTTGCAGGTACACCCGCTCACCGAGTACATCCAGGACAACTTCGGCATGCACTACACCCAGGATGAAAGCTATTACCTGCTCGATGCCAAACCGGGCGCTACGGTCTATCTCGGTCTCAAGGACAACGTGGATCCAGCCGCGATGGCGCGCGATCTCTTCGCCGCACAGGACGGCGGCGCAGATTTTCCTGCCGATCGTTACGTGAATCAATTCCCCGCTCGGCGGCACGACCACTTCCTCATTCCCGCCGGCACCATTCACTGCTCAGGGAAAGACAGTATGGTGCTGGAGATCAGCGCCACGCCCTACATCTTCACCTTCAAGCTGTGGGACTGGGGCCGTCTGGGCCTCGACGGTCTGCCTCGCCCCATTCACATCGAGCACGGGCTCGCAAACATTCAATGGGATCGAACCACCGAGTGGACCCGCCGCAATCTGGTCAACGTTGTGACGCCCCTCACATCGGGCGATGGCTGGCGCGAGGAGTCTACCGGTCTGCACCCGCGTGAGTTCATCGAGACACGTCGCCACTGGTTCACCAAGACGGTCCCGCACGACACGCACGGCGGCGTCAATGTTCTCAACCTCGTGCAGGGAGAAGAAGCCATCGTCGAAAGCCCCGACAACGCCTTCGAGCCGTTCATCGTCCACTACGCCGAGACATTCATCGTGCCCGCAGCTGGCGGTCGCTACACGCTTCGTCCTCACGGGCCGGCAGTGGGCACAGAATGCGCCACCATCAAAGCCTTCGTGCGCACCGGAGCCAACGCATGAACCCTCTTGACCAGTTGGAACCGCACGCCCGCGCCTACATGGAGCGGCTGATTCGCGAGGGCGGCAAACCTCTGCCGCAGCTTTCTATCGAAGCCGCGCGGCAATACATGCGTGACAGCCAGCCCACGCCGCTTGCGCATGACTCCGTAACCATCGAGACGACCGAAACAGCGGATGTGCCACTTACCCTCGTGCGACCCTCCGGCACACAAGCGGCTCTCCCCGCGATTCTTTACCTGCATGGTGGCGGCTGGGCGCTCGGCGGCATCGCCACTCATGCGCGCATCGTGCGCGAGCTTGCACTTCGGGCACAGGCGGTCATCGCGGCGCCCGAATACTCGCTCTCGCCCGAAGCGCGCTTTCCCGTCGCACTCGAGGAGTGCTATACCACAGCCTGCTGGCTGCAGTCGCAAGGCGCAGCGCACAACATCGCCGCCGATCGCCTCGCCGTTGCGGGCGACAGCGCCGGCGGCAATCTCGCAGCGGCTTTGGCATTGCTGACAGTGCGGCGCGGCGGACCCGCCTTCCGCCTGCAGGTGTTGCTTTGTCCCGTGCTCCAGGCGTCCTCGACGACAGACAGTTATCGCGACTTCGCCGACGGTCTGAACCTAACGAAAGACGCGATGGAATGGTTCTGGGAAAAGTATGTGACGAGCGACACGCAGCGACCGGATCCGCTCGTATCCCCGCTGCAAGCCTCTTCCGCCGAGCTCGCGCGCGTCGCCCCGGCGTTCATCATCACCGCCGGGTGCGACATCCTGCGCGATGAAGGCGAGCAATACGCAAAGCGGCTCATGGAAGCCGGCGTCGCAGTCACCGCAACCCGGTATCTCGGAACCCTGCATAACTTCCCAGTAATTGATGACCTGCAGAGCTCCGGCCCAGCCTCCGCGGCGCTGCTCGCCATGGGTAACGCTCTTCAACTCGCGCTCCACAGCAACCCTTCGCATCAGGCAATGACGCACACATCTCCGGCTTAAGAGGAGCACAACAGAATGGCTCTTAACAAGTTTCTCCTGCGCAGCGCGATCACCGGGGCTCTCGGTGGTCTGCTGTTCGGCTTCGACACGGCGGTCATCGCCGGCACCACACACGCGCTCACCGGTCGCTTCCACCTGTCGCCTCTGGAGCTTGGCTTCACCGTCTCCATCGCCCTCTGGGGAACGGTGCTTGGCGCAATCTTCGCCGGAGACATCGGCCAACGCATCGGCAGCCGCGCAACGTTGCGCATCATGGCGATCCTCTACGTGCTCTCGGCCATCGGCTGCGCCCTCGCCTGGAACTGGCCCGTCTTCCTGATCGCGCGCTTCATCGGCGGCCTGGGCATCGGCGGCTCCTCCGTGCTCGGCCCCGTCTATATCGCCGAGCTCGCCCCCGCACAGTATCGCGGCCGCCTCGTCGGCCTCTTCCAAATCAATATCGTGGTCGGCATCCTGCTCGCGTACTTCTCCAACTTCCTCATCGCCTCGCTTCATCTCGGCGCGCTGGAGTGGCGCTGGGAGTTCGGCGTCTCCGCGCTTCCCGCCGTGCTCTTTCTACTGATGCTGCTGAGCATCCCGCACAGCCCGCGCTGGCTCGTCACCCAAAGCAGAGTCGATGAAGCCCTGCAGACGCTGCGGCTGCTTGCGACACCCGAGCCCGAAGCGGAGCTCAAATCCATCGTCGACTCAATTCACGTTGAAGGCTCTGCCCGTAAAGAGGCGCTCTTCAAACGGCAATATCTCAAGCCGATCCTGCTTGCCATCGCCATCGCAGCCTTCAATCAGCTCTCCGGCATCAATGCGGTCCTCTATTACCTCAACGACATCTTCGCCTCCGCCGGATTCAGCCAGTTATCCGGCGGCCTGCAGGCGGTCATCGTCGGCGCCATCAATCTCCTCGCCACACTCGTTGCGATTGCGTTGATCGACAAGCTCGGCCGAAGGACGCTTCTGCTTATCGGCTGCGTCGGTATGACCATCGGTCTCAGCGGCATCGCGGCTATCTTCATCACCGGCAGAGATCGCGGCGCGCTGATCTTCTTTCTTGCTGGATACACGGCCTGCTTCGCGCTCTCCTCCGGCGCCGTCCTGTGGGTCTATATGAGCGAGATCTTCCCGAACCGCGTTCGTGTGAAGGGGCAGGCGCTCGGTTGTGCTGTAGTTTGGGTGATGAACGGCATCATCTCCCAGATATTTCCAGCCATGAAGGCTCGCTCCGCCGCACTTCCCTTTGTGATCTTCGCCGTGGTCATGGCAATTCAATTCTTCGTCACACTGTTCTTCTTCCCCGAGACCAAGGGGCTATCGCTGGAACAGTTGCAGAACAAGCTCGGCTTGCAGGAGACCTGATCACGCAGGACAGCAACACAGTGCAACGACGACGTTTGATACCGACACGCAACGCTCCCGCAGTTTGGAGGGATTCATGGAACAAACCTGGCGCTGGTTCGGCCCCCAGGATAAGGTGACGCTCTCTGACGCCCGCCAGGCTGGCGCGGAGGCGATCGTCACGGCGCTGCACGATGTACCCATCGGCCAGGTCTGGCCGGTCGACGCCATTCGTGAGCGTCAGCAGGTCGTCGCCGCGGCGGGCCTAAGGTGGTCAGTCGTTGAAAGCCTCGATGTCAGCGAGAAGATCAAACTGCGCGCACCCGGCTTCCAGCAGGACATCGACAGCTACATCGACTCCCTCCGCAACCTCGCCGCCTGCGGCATCAAGATCGTCGCCTATAACCTGATGCCGGTCTTCAACTGGATGCGAACCGAGTTGACCGTGCCCCTACCTAACGGCGGATACACCACGCGGTTCGATGCCGTGGCATTCGCCGCCTTCGATCTATACATGTTGCAGCGCAAGGAGGCAGAGGCCGACTGGGGCGAAGATCGTTGTCGCGCCGCCCATGCACTCTTCGCGGCGCTCTCGCCCACTGCCCGCGAACACCTGCAGGCCACGATTCTGCAAGGCCTGCCCGGCGGCTGCCAATCCCTCACCATGGTGCAATTGCGAGAAGGTCTCCAGCTGTACCGCAATGTGGACGCCGCGGCTTTTCGCGCAAACATCGCCGCGTTTCTCCGCGCGGTCTGCCCTGTGGCTCAGGAGCTTGGTATCCGTCTCTGCGTCCACCCTGACGATCCGCCTTTTGCCCTGATCGGCCTTCCCCGAATCGTCAGTACCGCAGACGATTTTGCCTTCCTCCTCGACCAGTCGCCCGAGGAAGCCAACGGAATCACCTTCTGCGCCGGCGCGCTCGGTGTGCGTGCAGACAACAACCTGGTCGAAATGGTGCAGCGCTTCGGGCACCGCATCGGGTTCGCGCATCTGCGGTCTACAAAGCGCGGCTCCGATGGAAAGAGTTTTACTGAGGCCGCTCATCTCGAAGGCGACACCGATCTCATCGGAATCACCCTAGAATTGATCAAAGAGGAGCGCCGCCGCCGTTCTCTCGGCGATACTACGCCACTTCCCTTCCGTCCCGATCACGGACAGCAGTTGCTGAATGACATCGACCGAAAAGCGCAGGCCGGCTATCCCGCAATCGGGCGCCTGCGTGGCCTCGCCGAACTTCGCGGCGTCATACTCACAGCCGAGCGCCTGCTCCCAGCCTGAGGAATTCTATGTTCGACTACGCAGGAAAGAATGCAATCGTCTTCGGCGGCACATCTGGCATCGGACTCGCAACAGCCCAGTTGCTCGCGCAGCGAGGCGCCACCGTCACCGTCGCCGGCCTGGAACCCTCCGCACCCTCCGCACTCTCCGCGCCCGAGCCTCTTCACAACTCGCCACAACTCTCGTGGGTGCACTGCAACGTCACTTCACCCTCGGACGTTGCCGCCGCCGTCGATCTCGCCGCCCGCTCGTCGCCCATCGGCTGGCTCGTCTACAGCGCCGGCATTCAACGTTACGGCACCGCCATCGAGTGCACCGTCGAAGAGTGGGATCTCGTCCAATCCGTGAACGCCCGCGGTGCCTTTCTCGCGGCACACTTCACGCTGCCGCACATGCAGCGCGGCAGCGCGATCGTCAACGTGTCCTCTGTCCAGGCTATCTCCTGCCAGCAGAACGTCGCCGCCTATGCCGCCAGCAAAGGTACGCTCGATTCCCTCACTCGCGCTCTCGCTCTCGACCATGCCCTCGCGGGCATTCGTGTCAACGCCGTTCTGCCCGGCACCGTGGACACGCCGATGGTCCGCTCCTCCGCCGAGCTCTTTCGCGGCGACAAGACCAGCGCGGCTGTTGTCGCCGAGTGGGGACGCCTCCATCCGCTCGGCCGCGTCGCGCAGCCTGTCGAGGTAGCCCAGGCCATCGCCTTTCTGCTCAGCGACGAAGCCTCCTTCATCACAGGAACCACACTGGCCGTAGACGGCGGCCTGCTGGCCCAGCTCTCGGTCAGACTTTAGCGCCGCCACTACGTCGGCGTGGCCGAAACAAGCCGACAAGTCGCGTACGATCAGTCGTGGCCAAAGCACAACCTGAGACCCCCAAAACAGCGCAGCCCCCTCTGCGATCTCGCGGTGTGCAGGAGTTTGTCCGAAACCTTGGCCCCGGCCTGGTCACCGGTGCGGCGGACGACGATCCCTCCGGCATCTCCACCTACTCCGTCGCCGGCGCCTCCTATGGCTATGCCACGCTGTGGACCGCGCTGCTGTCGTTTCCCTTGATGGCTGCCATCCAATTGATGTGCGCGCGTCTGGGAATGGTCACCGGCTGCGGACTCGCCAGCGTTATCCGCAATCGCTACTCCCGCTGGGTCTTGTGGTTCGCCTGCGCGCTGGTCATCGTCGCCAACGTCTTCAATATCGGCGCAGACCTCGGCGGCATGGCCGACGCGATGCAGATGATGACCGGCATCCACGCCTACTACTGGACGCCGTTCTTCGCGATCGTCATCTTAATGCTTCTGCTTTGGACCTCGTATCGCACCATGGCGCGCGTCTTCAAATGGCTCACGCTGGTTCTGTTTGCCTACGTCATTACAGCCTTTCTTGCTCATCCCCACTGGTCCGGTGTACTTCGCGCGACCTTTATCCCTCACATCGAATGGAACAAACAGTACATCGCCGTCCTCGTCGGAATCCTCGGAACCACCATCTCGCCCTATCTGTTCTTCTGGCAGGCCGCCCAGGAGGTGGAAGAAGATCGCGACCACGGCAAGACGACGGTCGCCAAACGCAAGGGGGCGACGAACGCCGAACTCCTCATCGCCCGACGAGATGTCGTCACAGGGATGCTGCTCTCCAACATGGTCATGTACTTCCTCATCCTGACCACCGCCGCCACCCTGAACGCTCACGGCCACAAAGACATCGAGACGGCGAAGCAAGCCGCGGAGGCCCTCCGCCCGCTCGCCGGCCGCGGCGCCTACTGGCTATTCACGCTCGGCCTCATCGGAACGGGCATGCTCGCTGTGCCTGTCCTGGCCGGTTCCTGCGCCTACGCCGTCGCTGAGGGCTCGCGCTGGAAGGCGGCCTCTCTCAATCTCAAGCCCAATCTCGCGCGCAACTTCTACGCGGTCATCGCGCTCTCGATCCTGATCGGCCTCGCCTTCGACTTTGCGGGATTTAATGCCATCAAGATGCTCTTCTGGTCCGCCATCCTCAATGGCGTTCTCGCCCCGCCGCTCGTGATCATGGTCGTCCTGCTGACCAGCGATCGCAAAGTCATGGGAGAACGCGTCAACTCCCGGGGTATGAAGATTCTCGGATGGGCCTGCGCGCTGGTGATGAGCACGGCCGCCGTTGGCCTGGTGGCTTCGCTGCGCTGAGGCCTCTCCGCCACAAGTTCATTCTGAATCTCCTCGGTATGCCGACTGCGCATGGCGTATCCATTTGCCGCGGAGACCAGGGCCGAAGTGAACATCATGGAAGGCAGGCAGTTGCTGGAAAGACGGGGAGATGGCGGAGAGATCAGTTCTCTTTTACCTGGGGACGGCTACACTTTTGATCGACTTGGGTGCCACAAATCGCTATGATGCGCTATGATTCGATGCATGAGAGATTCTACGTAAACCATGCCAATCGCAAGGCTTATCGGTCATATGACTGAATCTAAAGCCGATAGGAAAACAGGCGCAAAGCAATCCCTGTCTCTCCGCCATCCTTTTCCAAACCGCAATTTTCAGGTTGCTGGAGCCAGTTTCGGAGATGAAGCGTACCCCCTCGCGCGCGGCGCAGCTCGCGTTTGACACCTCAAACCGGCTGCAGGCGCTCGCAGGCCGCTCCGGTTTTGTTCTCCGCATCTGTGCCAAAGCTGCCAATAAGGTTGCGTGGCCGCTGGCGCGCAGACTCGGCCCCGGGCATCTCATTGACGCGCGTGTGTATGGCCGTAATCTGCGCATGCCTGCTGAACATCCTCTTGCGCTGATTCTGGCGCAGCACCCGCAATACAATCGCCCGCTGGCTCTCGCGGCGACGACGCTGGCCGCTTCGGGTGCTTCGTTGCCGCTGACCGTGGTTGATGTCGGGGCCAATGTCGGCGAGACCATCGCGGTGATCGAGCAGCTCAACCCCGGGCTGTGCACCTACCTGTGCGTGGAGGCGGACGAGGAGATTGCGAAGATCTGCCGGTTCAATCACAAGGGCGATGCGCGCGTCGAAACGGTGCAGTGTTTCATCGGCGAGGACGAAGGCGCGCTGGTACGGCTGGAAGATGACGGGAGAGCCAACCCTTCGACCAAACTGGTCGACGAGGCTGTCGCTGATTCTTCGCATCACCGCCTGGTGCGGCTCGATACGGTCGCAGGTCCTTTTGCCGAGGTGAATGGCTCCCTGAGCCTTATCAAGGTGGATACGGAGGGCTACGATTTCTCTGTTCTGCGTTCAGGGGCGCAGCTATTGGATCGCTATAAGCCGGCGCTCTACTTTGAGTGGTATCCGGAGCTGATCGAGGGTCTGGGCGAAGAGGTGTGGGATGGGTTCGATTTTCTGGCCGGCTTCGGCTATGAACACTTCGTCTTCTTTTCGAGCGTGGGCGATTACTACTGCAAGCTATCGAGGCCTGACCATTTCCTGCTGGGAAGTCTGGCCAAGGCGGCGAGCCAGAACAAGGCGCTCGTGTACTTCGATGTCTTTGCCTCGACCTCCGAGGGGCTCTGCAACCGGCTTGTGGAGCTGAGTCTGGCCCGTAGCTGATTAAAGGGCCGAGGCTTCCCTGCCCCAGCTCTCCTCATGACGTGGCTGGTGGGTCTAGAATGGCGGACTTACGGGAGTTCCCTGCTTCCGGCCGGCGGGAGGTCCTGGTGCGGCATCTATTTCCTACTATTGGGTGGCCGCAACGTCACTGAACACAGGAGGAGATCCGGATGAGAGTTTATGTGGGAAGCGAAGTTCGGAATGTCGCTGTGGTTGGGCATGCGCATAGCGGAAAGACCTCTCTGATCTCGGCGGTTTTGAAGACAGCCAAGATGACTGCGCCGACGGATGGCGGCGACGTCACCGCGTATGACGAGGAAGAGATCGCGCGCAAGATGACGATGGCGAATGCGGTGGCGTTCGCCGAATGGAATGGCGTCAAGGTCAACCTGATCGATACGCCGGGCTTTCACATGTTTGTGCATGAGGCGCGCGGGGCGATGCTTCCTGCGGAGACGGCGGTTGTCGTGGTGAATGCGCAGACCGGCATTGAGGCGGTGACGGACAGGGTGTGGAAATTCGCCGCGGAGGCGGAGGTGCCGCGCGTGGTGGTGATTAATCAGGTGGACCATCCGAAGGCTCAATCGACTGCCGCTTTGCTGGAGGCGCTGAGTGGACGATGGGGGC
>DATCFM010000016.1:0-8704 GCA_036509515.1 Acidobacteriaceae bacterium | reverse complement strand
TGTTGGCTGTTGGCTGTTGGCTGTTGGCTGTTGGCTGTTGGCTGTTGGCTGTTGGCTGTTGGCTGTTGGCTGTTGGAGATGCCAACTGGCCATGAAAAGTTGTTGTAGACCAATCCTGCGGAATATTGATAGTCGGATTTCATGCGGCCGCCAACATAGCGCATCCACGCAGTGTGCATGCGCGATGAGAGGATGCCGAAGATGAAATTATCGGCATCGCTCACGATCAAACTGCTTCCGCTCGCGATGACGCTCGCATCACAGAAGCCGATGGGAATGTATTCACGTATTTCAGAGGACACTTTCGGAATGAGGAGATATCTCGATGATGGCTGCCGAATTTCGCCGAAACGCCAAGCGACTTTCGCCAATCCAACGGTGGTGTCGCGTCCGCTCGACTCTCGATAGAGCCGATTGCTTTCGATACGGAGCATTATGGGCGGAATCTTACTGGCGCTAGAAAGGTCAGAGCCGGACAGCCAAAGGCAGTATCGGTGCGTTCTATTGAGATATTCTTCGCCGCCAGAGTAAGCGCGCAGGTATCTGTCAGCATCTGGGTTGCGGCTAAGGAGCATGTTTCGCTCCTCCTCAGAAAAAATCAGACAGCCTGCATCGATCGGCATGCTGCCATAGCTTACGGATGGAGCTCTATCTGAAAGCGGTCTAGTGCGGCGCTCGATGAAAACGTCGGCGGCTTGGACTAGATAGGGGTTGATGTGCGCGACGGTTGTTGTCGTTCCTGGTGATTTCGGCGATTCGTATGACGTGATCGTCTTGTTGTTTCGCTCCCTGAATGAGAACCCAATGATGACGACGTGTACGTGAGCCTTTCCGCGCGCCTCGCTGATCCATGCAAATGTGCGATAGGCAAAGTTGATTTTGATGCCGCCTCTCAAAAGCATCTTCCATAGAACTGGAACCTGTTCGCCCTGCGTGATCGAATTCGTCGATACAAATGAGCACTCGATACGTGTATTGCCTTGCATGTATCGGAATACTTCGGCATACCAACAAGAAACGTAATCCAGAATTCCTCCGCCTTTTAGGTCGGCGAAGTAGTGGCGCATGTCCGCTTTCTGTCCCGGCTTTTGCTCCTTCTTGCCAACGAAGGGCGGGTTGCCGAGGACGTAGGAACATTCCGTTGCCGGAAGCAAGTCGTTCCAGTCCATGCGAAGGGCGTTGCCGACGTGGATGTGCGGGCTGTTGCGGAGTGGGAGGCGGAGGCAGGGCTGGCTGAAGGCCTCGTGGATGCGCATGTTGCCCTGATGGTCCATGAGCCAGAGAGCGACTTCAGCGATGCGGGCTGGCCATTCTTCGATCTCGATGCCGTAAAACTGGTTGACGTCGAGTGAGGAGAGGCGGGCGACTTCATCGAGCGTGAGGGACTGCTGCGTGCCGTGCTGCTCGATGAGGATGTCGAGTTCAAGCTGGCGAAGCTCGCGGTAGGCGATGACGAGGAAGTTGCCGCAGCCGCAGGCGGGGTCGAGGAAGCGCAGGCGTGCGAGGCGGCCACGGAGCTCGTCGAGACGGGCGGCGCGGCGGGTGGAGCGGTCTGTTTTCGCCGCGCTAAACTCAGCGCGGAGAGTATCCAGGAAGAGCGGCTTGATGACCTTGAGGATGTCGCGCTCGGAGGTGTAGTGAGCGCCGATGTGGCGGCGCTCCTTGTCGGTCATGACCTCCTGAAAGAGAGCACCGAAGATGGCGGGCGAGATACGGGACCAGTCGAAGCGGGAGCAGCGAAGGAGGGCTTCGCGCATGGGCATGTTGAATTCGGCGAAGCCGATGTGCTCGGAGAAGAGCTGTCCGTTGACGTAGGGGAATTCGGCGAGGGCTTCGTCGAGGTTGTGCTGGCGAGCTTCAGTGGGTGTGTTGAGGACGTGGAAGAGCTGCGCGATGCGCGCACCGAGATCGGAGCCGTCGCGCTGAGTGCGGTTTTCGAGATAGAGGCGGAAGGCGTCAGGCTCGAAGATGCCTGTGTCTTCGGCGAAGAGGCAGAAGAGAATGCGGACGAGAAAGCGCTCAAGATCGTGGCCGATGTAGCCGCCCGCCTTGAGCTTGTCGTGCAGGTCCGCCATGAGAGCGACGGCTTTGAGGTTGGCGGGGTCCTGTAGGGCGAACTTGTGGACGGTGTAGCCGGGGATGAAGGCGAAATCTGTGACGTGGTCGCGGAGCTCGGCGAGGGAGAACTCGGGGAACTTGTGGAAGCGGAGGTGGGAGAAGAGCGGAAGGCCGAGTTGATCTTCGGGCTCAAGGTCATAGAGGGCGAAGCGGCGGAAGTCACAGAGGAGGACGTAGCGGGGGATTTCGTCGTGACGACCGGTTTCGGCGAGGTTTTGAATGTAGCCGAAGGCCTGGCTCTCGGCCGTATCAAGAGACGCGCCCAGGGATTTGTGCTCGATGATGATTTTGCCGGGCCAGAGGAGGTCGATGAAGCCGGTGGTACCGGTGCGGCGCTTGACGGGCGACTCAAAGGTGGCGACGACGCGGCGGGAGATGCCGAAGATGTTGAAGAAGTCGTTCCAGAAAGTCTGCTTGTCGGCGGCTTCGCTGGAAGAGGTGGCCCAGGCGCGCGAAAAGAGCAGGGCACGGTGTTTGATTTCGTTCCAGGAGATGTTCGGCATTCGTAGTCATGGTACGACGGGCGACATGACTTTGGAGGCGGATCGAAAAGAAGGCAATTCAGTCGCTTCGCCTTCGCTCCGGCCTTCGGCAGAGTGGAGCCCACCTTAGCGACGATGAAGCCGTCGCGAAGATGGGGCACCCGGCGGACGCGTTTGTTGCGTAGTTTATAGCGAGTTTAGAAAGGCGATCAGGTCCTTCTTCTGTTCGGTGGTCAGATCCATCTGGAAACGCTGGTTATAGAAGTCCACCAACTCATCCAGATTGGCTGCTGCGCCGTTGTGGAAGTAGGGTGCGCGGGCTGCGAGGCCGCGGAGGATGGGGCCCTTGCCGCGATTCACGTCCACGCATTGCCCGGAGATGAGGGCCTTGCCTGGATCGGAGGTGTAGTAGTTGATTACGTGTCCGGGACGGAGCGGGTCGGGGCAGCCGCGGATCTCGTAGACCGGAAGGTCGGGCGCGCTGAGTTCTCGCAGTGCCAGAATGATCGCCGGATTCGATTCGTAGCCGGCCTGGCGGCTGGTGCCGATGTCCAGTGGGAGAGCGACAGAGTGGTTCCCGACGTTGGGCGTGTTGTGGCAGGTGGTGCAGGTTCCTACGAGGGTGGCTGGGCTGCCTAACGCGGGGTTGTCGTTAATCCCACGAACGCCGGTGATGATCGCGGGTTGCGTGTTGAAGATTTCTTCTCCGGCGGCGATCTCTGCCCGCGCTTGCTCGTTTTCTCTTGCGTCTCTGTCTCTGTCGTTCCAACTGTTTCTATCATTCCAGTTATTGTGGGTGTCGGTCTGCGCCCAGGCGGTGTAGAGCGAGAAGGCGCTGGAGTTGAACTTCGCTCCAGTGGGATCGGCTCCTAAGGGATCGTTGATGGCGGGATAGTAGATTTGCGCTACGAGCGGCTGAGGGCTGCCGTTGGCTCCGTGCGCGGAGAGCGAGCCTGCCTCGTTGTCCTTGATCTGCGCGGTGGTGAGGCCGGATTCAAACTGGACGATCTCGGCCAGTTGCTGCGCTGTCGGCGCGACGTTGCCTTGAGCGTGCGTCATCACGGCTCCGAGCGCCTGGTCGGTCAGGTCGTAGGCGAGGTTGTTCTGAAATGTCTGTGCGTTGTTGAGTGGGCGCAGAGTCTCTCGGCCGTCGAACATTACCGTGCTGAGGAAGCGCAGGTTGGTTGCGGGCAGGGGGCGGCGGTAGACGGAGATGACGGGTTGGCCGGTCGATGGATCGTAGGTGATAGCGCAGCCGTAGGGATCGTGGACGACGGCGAGGGTGAACTGGGCGTTCGCGGGCATCGCCAGGCCGATGCGGAGCAGGCCGTTGTTAAGCAAGAGGCTATGTGCATCGGGATCTTTTGATCTGGAGGTGGGGCAGTTGGCTCCGTCGACGGAGGCAAAGAGTGGGTCTGTGCCGTGCGTCTGCTGGTAGACCTGGCGGACGCCATCGACGCTCAGGCTGAAGGCCTGACTGGGTTGATGGCAGGTGGCGCAGCTGCGGCCGTTGGTTCCAAGGTTTTGGAAGAAGGCATTCTGCTCGTCGATGTTGCCGGCGGTGCTGTAGGTGGCGACCGCGCCAGTCTTATCGGGAAAAGGGTTGAGGTTTGGAATGTAGTGGATGACCGCGGCGACGGCGCCTAAGGATACGAAACAGAACAGGATGCTTGTTACGGGATGATTCCAGCGGTGTTGCATAGAGTTTCCCTCGCCGTCCGATAGAAGTAGATGGGTCGTGTTTCGAGATGACAGGCACACGTCCAGAGTTCGAAGCGGTGCGTTACGTCCGTGTCGTCAGCGAAACTGCGGCTCTGCTATAAAGAACCCTGCTTATCGGTTGCTTTCAGCCAGAACGCGGAATGCTCGTTTTTGTGCGCCGGTAGTTTTTCTGGACTGCGGAGAGTCTAGACAAAGATGATTGAAGGCGACACATCCTAAAAGGATACTTTTTTACTCCCCGGCCCTAAGCGATTGCGGAGGAGCGTTATGGATTGGCGTGAAGTCGATGAAACCGATGTGACCGAATGCCTGAGGATCAAACCGCAGGTGTGGGAGATGAGATCGTCGGCCGGGAGAGAGCTCTGCCGGTGTGGAAGGAATGGGCTCGGAGCCGGGTGTTTAATGCGGCTGTCGTCGAGACAGACGGAGCGCTGCCGACACGCCGGAAGATAGCTTTTGGCGCAAGCGTGTTTGTTACAGCTGAGTTTGCAGATCAAGAGCTGCGGTGTCCGCGGCCCGGGCTCAACAGCCGTCTTATCGCGAGCGTTGTCGCCGGTGAATCTGTTGTACGTTCGGAGGCGAGTCTCTGTGATTCCAAGGACGACAACGCGCTGGATGTTGTGATTCTGAGCTGTAACTGCCGGTATGAATCGATGAGCCCGGAAGAGGCGATCCAGGCTGAGAGGCTGCTGCCGGCGGCGTTTGCCGAGACGCACATCGGCTATCGTCTGAACCGCATGCTGTTGGAGACGGTTTGCGAACGGCAACGGAAGATTCATGAATCGGCAGGTGTCTGGCGCGTCGTCAAGACATTTCCGGACTGCGGCCGCACCCTCTGCTGCTGACCGGGGAGGAAGCTTTCTCCGTGTCCGGTTCGATTGCTGCACCACTGTTCCAATACCGCGAACCTGTGCTTCACCTGCGCGATACGGAAAAACAACTGCTTGCCGAAGCGATGAATGGCGATACCGATCACGAATTGGCGGCACGGATGAACCTTTCGTTCGCGGCAGTGAAGAAGCGGTGGGCTTCGCTCTTCGATAGAATTGCCGGCATTCGTCCGGACCTGCTGCCCAATGCGGAACACAGAGAAGGGCAGGAGAGCCGCGGTCCGCAGAAGAGGCACCGCATCCTGGCCTATGTTCGATCTCATCCGGAAGAGGTGCGCCCGTTTCGTTGGCGACACGCCAGCCAGGTATAGCGAGATGTGGGCATCCGGCGGCGGCGGACGTAACTATTTTTTGCCGAAGACGTCTTCCATGCGGCGGGGCTACTTCTTCCCGAAGACGTCGCCCATGCGGCGGATCTGCGCGCCTACCGAGCGGAGCTTTTCTTCGAGGCGCTCGTAGCCGCGGTCCATGTGGTAGACGCGGTCGAGGATGGATTCGCCGTCGGCGACGAGGGCGGCGAGGACCAAGGCGGCGGAAGCGCGGAGGTCGGAACACATGACAGCGGCGGATTGCAATTTGGCTCCACCGCGAAGGGTGGCGGTGCGGCCGCTGACGGTGATGCTGGCGCCCATGCGGTTGAGCTCCTGCACGTGCATGAAGCGGTTTTCGAAGATGTTTTCGGTGACGACTGACGTGCCTTCGGCCTGGGTGAGGAGGGCCATGAACTGGGCCTGCATGTCGGTGGGGAAGCCGGGGTATTCCTCGGTGGAGATGTCGGCGGCGGTGAGCTTGCTGCCGGAGTGGACGCGGATGTGGTCGGCGCCGATCTCGAGCTTGACGCCGCACTCTTCGAGCTTGCTGAGAAGCGCGCCGAGATGGGCGGGGTTGCAGCAGTCGATGTTGAGGTCGCCGCCGGTGATGGCGCCGGCGATGAGATAGGTGCCGGCTTCGATGCGGTCGGGGTTGATGCGGTGGCGCGCGCCGTGGAGTTTGGCAACACCCTTGATGCGAATGGTGGAGGTGCCGGCGCCTTCGATGTGCGCGCCCATGGCGTTGAGCAGAGCGGCGAGGTCGGTGACCTCGGGCTCGCGGGCGCAGTTTTCGAAGACGGATTCGCCGTCGGCGAGAGCGGCGGCCATGAGGAGGTCTTCGGTGCCGGTGACGGTGATCTTGTCGAAGACGATGTGCGCGCCGCGGAGACGGTCAGTGCGGGCTTCGAGGTAGCCGTGCTCCTGGGTGATGGTGGCGCCCATGGCTTCGAGGCCTTTGATGTGGAGGTCGATGGGTCTTCCACCTATCGCGCAACCACCGGGCATAGCTACGCGGGCGATGCCGGTGCGCGCGATGAGCGGGCCCAGCACGAGCGAGCTGGCGCGCATGGTCTTGACGATTTCGTACTTGGCGACGGGGTCGGACAGCACGGCGCACTTGATGCGGGTGCGGTGCTGGGCGCGGCCGTAGCCGAGCTCGACTTCGGCTCCCATGGAGGCGAGGAGCTTGCGCTCGGTTTCGATGTCGCGGACCTGCGGGATGTTTTCGAGGATGACCTCGTCTTCGGTGAGGATGGCGGCGGCCATGCAGGGGAGTGCGGAATTTTTTGCGCCGGAGATCTTGATGGTGCCGAGAAGCGGGTTGCCGCCGCGGATGACGAACTTGTCCATTGGGAATGCCTGACTGTGAGGAAACGTCCTACTAAGATTGTACGGACGCGGATTGTGGATGAAAGTGGCCGCCATGGTTCTCAATCCGGGCGATGATATCGTGTGCACACGAGGGTTGTGCCATGAGAGCATGGCCGCTGTTGTTGCTTGCAGTCGGGACGATCACGCCAGGTGTGGCGCAGAGCGTGAAACGGGCGTATGTGGGGAACGACGGGCTGGTACACATCTCGCTGACAGGTCGAGCGGAGTTCGTTGCGCCCAAAGAGATTCGTTTGGGGAGTGAGCGCATTGGGGATGCGGAGGACGTGCAGGCATCCGTGGAACCGCCTGTTGTAGCCCTGGACGGCAGAACAGTGGCATGGGTTGTCAATTTCCCGAACTGCTGCACCAGCTATCCAATTCCCCTGGTACTTGTCGTTTTTCGCGACGGGGCCATTCTGCGCCGCTTTGGAGGAATGCCGATCTGGAAGTTTTCGTTTGAATCTGGAGCAGACCGGCTGGCGATCTATATGGACACGCTCCACGGCCAGTCCGCGGCGTGGTGTCAACTACGCGAGGTCGCTTCGGGCAAGCTTTTAGATGAGTGGAGAGTGAGAGACGGCAAGCCGATCCCTCACTGGGCCAAGCCATTTGAAGCCGAGCTTAAGGCAGCCTCCAAATGAGAAGAGCCTCCGGAGATGGCGGAGGCTCACCTGAAATGCGCTGTCGTTAGAGGCCGCTGGGTTGGGATTGGGGTTGGGGCTGCTGATTGGGCTGGCTGGGTTGATTGGGCCCGTTGGAGCGGTGGTGATTGTGGCGCATCGTCTTCATCTGCTGGAGTTGGTCGGGTGTGAGGACGGAGGCGAGCTGCTGCTGGGTGCTCTGCTGGATGGAGTGCATCTGCTCATGGCGCTGATCGGGGGTGAGCGAGGTGTCCTGCATGAGAGCCTGGAACTTCTGGTCGCGCTCGGCGAGGATGGGCTCGAGCCTGGCGGTCTGGTCCGCAGTGAGATTTAGTTGTTTGCTGAGCCGGGTGGCCTGGCGCTGCGGGTTGGGGTGACGGTGGTGCTGGTGCATCGGCGCGTTGGCGAGTGGCGGTGCGTCCTGCGGGGCCGAGGTCTGTTGGGCGAAGGCGGCTGTGCCGGCGAGGGCCAGGCTCAGCGCAGTGGAGAGAAGAAGACGTTTCATCAGAGTGCTCCTTGCCAGCGGCCGGGGAGGTGATGCCGCATGCTGCTGGAATAAACACGATGGAGGGAAAATGTTGCGCGCGGGGGCCGGCCGCGAGGATGAGGCTGACGGTAATCGGGTGCAAAGAAGGACCTTATGGGGTCACGCTTTACCCGGCGGGAAGCAGCCGGATTCTGGAGCGGACGAGGAGGAGGATCGCGCCGCAGACCAGGCCGAAGCTGCAGTCGATGAGCCGCCAGTAGAGCGGGATGCCGCGGATGGGGCCGGCGATTAGTGCCAGCGCGAAGACGCCGACGCAGGCGATGAGGCCGAAGGTGACGACCCACTTGTTGCGGACGGGGTCGAGCCATGGGCCGATGAAGAGGATCGCAAGTACGATGTGCGCGAAGGCGAGCCAGTCGGTGCCATAGGCGAGGAAGGGGTAGCGCGCGTTGGTGTCGGCGAGGGCGTGGTCGACGCGAAGGAGCCAGCCGTTGAGAGCGGGCGCGTGTTCGGCGAGGCGGAGGTGCGCGGAGATGCGGACGACGAGATCGAGCTCGTGCTGGAGCGGGAAGGCGGTGACGCCGCTGAGGAAGAGGCTAAGGATGATGATCGCGAGCCAGACGCGAATGGAACTGAGGACGCGATCCGTTTCAGACCGGATGGAAGAGGTGGGCATCTTGTG
>DATCFM010000015.1:0-82322 GCA_036509515.1 Acidobacteriaceae bacterium | reverse complement strand
GTCATTGCGCATGAGCTGGGACATCATGTGCAGGACCTGACCGGCGGGGATGCGAAGGTGCAGAGGATGGAACGCGCCGAGCCGGGTGAGCGGAACCAGTTGTCGGTGGAGACGGAGCTGCAGGCGATTGCTATGCGGGCGTGTGGGCGCACTCGGCGCAACAGCGGGGGATTGTGCAGGCGGGCGACGTCGATGCTGCTCTGAGCGCCGCTGCGGCGGTGGGTGACGACCACCTGCAGAAGATGAGTGGACGCGCGGTGAGCCCGGAGAGCTGGACGCATGGGTCGTCGGCCCAGCGGCAGATGTGGTTCAAGCGCGGGCTAGGGACTGGGGATCCGGCGAGCTGCAATACGTTCGGCGGGGGCGGGAAGTAACCAACGATTTGAGTTGATGCCGCAAATCGTGAGATTCGGGGGCTGGTTATCTCAAGATCGGCAGCGGATTGGGCGCTTCGTTTGCGGGTTCGGCGCCAGTATTGCTTTGGAAGTGGCGGCGGATTTTTTCTGCTGCGGGCTTATTGACTACCGCAGCAAGCGCATCTGGGTTTTTCTCTGCGGCTTGCTTGAGCGCGCGCACGCTGCCGAAGTGTTCAAGGAGACGCTGGCGGGTGCGCGGACCGACGCCGGGGATCTCGTCGAGCTCGCTGATGCGGTCGCGCATCTCGCGGCGCTTGCGGTGGTAGGTGATGGCGAAGCGGTGGCTTTCGTCGCGGATCTTCTGGATGAGGTGCAGCACGGGCGAGCGGCGATCGAGGACGATGGGCTCGTCTTCCTGGCCGTGGACGTAGATCACCTCTTCGCGCTTGGCGATGGAGGCCAGCGGCTGCGTGGTCAGGCCGAGCTCTTCGAGTGCGGCGGCGGCGGCGTGCAGTTGACCGAGGCCGCCGTCGATGAGGATCAGCGATGGCATCGACTTGCGGTCTCTCTGGCTGCTGTCGTCTCCGTGTTCGCTTAGGCGTTTGTAGCGGCGGAAGACAATCTCGCGCATGGAGGCGAAGTCGTCGACACCTTCGACGGTTTTGACCTGGAACTTGCGATAGTCGGATTTTTTCATCGCGCCTTTTTCCCACACGACCATGGAGGCTACGGTCTCGGCGCCCTGGATGTGGGAGATGTCGAAGCACTCGATGCGCTCGGGCAGCTCGGGCAGTGTGAGTGCGTCCTGCAGGGCCTCCTGGATCGCCTTGATGCTGGGTTGGAGGACACGAAAGCGTTGGTCATAGCTCTGCTTGGCGTTCTGGCAGACGAGGTCGACGAGGGAACGCTTCTCGCCGCGCTGGGGTGCGGTGATCTCAATCTTGTAGCCGGTGCGTTCGCGGAGAGCGTCAGCGAGCAGGGCGCGGTCGGGGAAGTCGACGGGCACATAGATGTGCTTGGGGACGTAGGCCTGATCGAGATAGAGCTGTTTGAGCAGGGCTGAGAAGAAGGCGGAGGGTGAAAAGTTGGTGGTAGCTGGGTTCTTGCGTTCAGCTGTGAGCTGTGAGCTGTGGGCTGTGAGTTCGGGCTCGGTGCAACAGTCGGCGACGACTTCACTTCTGGGTAGATCGGATTCAAAGGGCGAGGCGAGCGTGGAGTGCTGGTCCGACTCTTCGCTGTCGACGAGGATCTCGGGCGCGGGGTAGTTGGGACTGGGCTCGAGACGCGGATCGCTGACGAGGTCGGTTGTGTCCGTCTCTTCTGCGACGAGTGCGCTGATCTCTTCTCCAAATTCAGGGAGATCTTCCCAGAAGAGGTCGCGGCGATCGACGATCTTGCCGCCGCGCATATGAAAGAGATTGACGGCGAGCATATCGTTTTCAAAGTGGAAGCCGAAGACGTCAGCGTCATCATTGTCGGCCGAGGCCATGCGCTGGCGCTCGCCGGCCTGGTGCACGGTTACGAGTTGATCGCGCAGGCGTGCGGCGAGCTCGAACTGCATGGACTCGGCGGCGGCCTCCATGCGAGCGGTTAGGCGGGCTTCGAGCTCATTGGGCTTGCCGTCGAGCAGGAGTTGCACGTCGCGCACGACCTGGCGATAGTCGTCGGTCGAGATGAGGCCCTCCACGCAGGGGCCGAGGCAGCGCTTGATGTAGTACTGCAGGCAGGGGCGCGGGTGATAGCGGCTGAGGTCGACCTTGCAGCTCGGAATGAGGAAGCTGCGATGAATGACGTCGACGAGCCGATGCGCGAGGTTGCCGGGGAAGTAGGGGCCGAAGTAGGCGCTGCCGTCTTTGCGCAGACGGCGGGTGACGAAGACCTTGGGATGGCGGTCGGTGATCGTGAGCTTGATGTAGGGGTAGGTCTTGTCGTCGCGCAGAAGAATGTTGAAGCGCGGCTTGCGTTGCTTGATGAGGTTGTTCTCAAGCGCGAGCGCCTCGTGCTCGTTGGCGACGGTGATGTACTCGAGGTCGACGGCCTCACGCATCAGGGATCCGGTCTTGGCGTTGGCCTGCGAGGCCGCGAGGAAGTAGGAACGAACGCGCGCGCGCAGGTTCTTGGCCTTGCCGACGTAGATGACCTCGCCCTCGGCGTTCTTGTAGAGGTAGCAGCCGGGGCCGGTGGGCAGCGTGCGAATTTTCTGGAGGAGATCCATCGCCTGAGGTTCAAGTCTAGAGCGGACGTGCAGCCTTGTCGCGTTTCCTGAATATTGGATGTTTTTGCAGTCCGCGCGACTCGCAGACCGCAATGTTCCGACTCAAGTAAGCTGGAAGGCGTGACTCCGAGGCCGCACATTGAAGACGAGCAGGCGCAAACCGACGCGGCGGCGGCGTTAGGACGCGCGGCGGCCATTATGGCGCGACTGCGCGCGCCGAACGGATGTCCGTGGGACCGAGAGCAGAGCTTCGACACGATCAAGCGGCATACGCTCGAAGAGGTCTATGAGGTCTTCGACGCGATCGAACGGCGCGCGTGGCCGGAGCTGAAGGATGAGCTTGGCGATCTGCTGCTGCAGGTGCTTTTTTATGCGCAGATGGCCAGCGAGGCCGGCTACTTTAGCTTGCAGGATGTTGCGGAGGGGTTGATTGCGAAGCTCATTCGGCGGCATCCGCATGTCTTTGGCGATGTGGTCGCGAGCGATTCCGAGGCGGTGCTGCGCAACTGGGAGCAGATCAAGCGCGAGGAGAAGCGGTCGCATGCGGACGGCGAGGCGAGATCGATGCTTGAGGATATTCCACGATCGATGCCTGCAATGCTGGAGGCGGCGAAGCTTGGCTCGCGTGCGGCGAAGGTTGGCTTCGATTGGCCGGAGGTCGAGGGACTTTTCGATAAACTTGCAGAGGAGACCGCTGAGTTGCGCGCTGAGTTGGCAGGGGATTCGGTGGAAGAGACGAAGCAGAGCAACGAACGCAACAAGGAACGTATTGGGGACGAGCTTGGCGATCTGCTCTTCACGACCGTGCATCTTGCACGGCATCTGCACGTTGATCCGGAGTCTGCGTTGCGTGGAAGCAATGCAAAGTTCCGGCGCCGCTTTGCTGCCATGGAGCATGAGGCTGGCGGAGCCGAGGCTCTTGAGGCGCTCTCCGCAGAGGAGATGGAGAGGCTGTGGAGTCGAGCGAAGAACACTGAATAAATTGCACCTGATGTTGTATCTGAGGAGATATGTTGACGCAGACGAATGAGCATGCTTTGCAGCCCGTGACGGCTGTGGAGATTCGACCGCTGACGGAGTTGCCGGAGTTTGACCTTTGCGTCGAGCTTGAAACGGCGGTGTGGGGCTATGATTTAGCCGATCTAATTCCGCGGCGGATGTTTCTGCTGGCGTCGCGGATCGGCGGCCAGGTGCTGGGAGCGTTCGCCGGCGGGACGATGGCCGGGTTTGCGATGGCGCTGCCGGGCTATCGGCATGGGCATCCTTACCTGCACTCGCACATGGTCGGCGTGCTGCCGGAGTTTCGTAACCAGGGCTTGGCACGGCGACTGAAGCTGGCGCAGCGCGAGGATGCTCTGGCTCGCGGCATTGAACTGATGGAGTGGACCTTCGATCCGCTGGAGATCAAGAACGCGCACATAAACATTGCACGGCTGGGCGTGATCGTCCGCCGCTACAAGCATAATTTTTATGGGCCATCGAGCTCGCCGCTGCAGGGCGGCCTGCCTACAGATCGCGTGTATGCGGAGTGGTGGCTGCGCTCGAACCGCGTGCGCCTCGTGCTGGGCGGGGAGCAGCCGACTTTCGACGTACTGGAAGAGGTCGATGTTCCGGGTGCGATTTACGAATGGAAGGCGTCGGAGGCTGAGAGGGGCGCAGCGCGGCGGGTGCAGGCGAGCAATGCCGCTGCGCTCGAAGATGCCTTTGGGCGCGGGCACACGGTACTGGGCTATCGACGCAACGAGAACGGCGATGGAAGTTTTTTACTGGGGATATGGGACGAGGCGCTGAGCTACTGAGGCCGCGCGAAGAGAGAAGGGAATTTCAGAGATGAAGATTGAAGCGATAACTTTGCGCGAGATCAATATGCCGCTTGCGCATCCGTTCGAGACCAGCTTCGGCGTGACGACTGGCCGCCGCATTCTGCTGGTGGAGATCGAGTCGGAGAAGTTGAGCGCGTGGGGCGAGTGCGTTGCGGGCGAGCATCCATATTTTTCTGACGAGATGATCGATACGGCGTGGCACATTGTTGAATCGGAGCTTGCGCCGCGGCTGCTGAAGGCCGAGGTCTCAAGCGGACGTGACTGTCCGGCGTTGTTTGAGCAGGTGCGTGGTCACCGCATGGCCAAGGCTGCACTCGAAAATGCGGTGTGGGAGCTGGATGCGACGCGACAGGGCGTGCCGCTCGCGAAGCTGCTGGGCGGAACGCAGAAGGTTATCCCCTGCGGCGTTTCGATCGGCATTCAGCCAACGCTTGAGCAGCAGATGGAGAAGATCGAAACCGAGCTGGCGGCGGGTTATCAGCGCATCAAGCTGAAGTGCAAGCCGGGCTGGGATGAGCAGGTCTTTGAACGCGTGCGCGAGCGCTGGCCGGATATTCTGCTGAGCTGCGATGCCAACTCGGCTTACCGACTGGAGGATGCGGACCGTCTCGCGACGTGGGACCGGTTCAATCTGCTGATGATCGAGCAGCCGCTCTGGTACGACGATTTCTATTTTCATCGCGAGTTGCAGAAGCGGCTGAAGACTGCGATCTGCCTGGATGAGTGCATCCGCAGCCGTCGCGATGCGCAGGCCGCGCTGGAGCTTGGAAGCGGACGGATCATCAACATCAAGGTCGGCCGCGTCGGCGGCTTTACGGAGGCGATCGCGGTCCACGATGTGGCGCAGAAGCATGGCATTCCGGTGTGGTGCGGCGGCATGCTGGAGACGGGCATTGGACGCGCGCAGAACATTGCGCTGTCGTCGCTGCCGAACTTCACGCTTCCGGGCGATGTGTCGGCCTCAAGCCGCTACTGGAGCGCCGATATTATCGATCCGCCGGTGACCGTGTCGGACAAGGGAGAGATCGCGGTGCCGTGGGACAAACCTGGCCGCGGCTTTGAGGTAAACCGCGAACGCGTGGAGCGAACCACGGTTCGGCTGCTGCGCATGCAGTGAGGGCTAGAGAATTTCTCCTGATGCTGTGGTTTCGACAGGAATCTGTGGAGGTCGTTTTCCTTGGGAGAAAACGACACTAACGATTTCCCCGTGGCTGCACCTTCAGGAGAAATGCTCTATTGCAGTTTTACGGGCATCGCAAGTAGCTCACGCACAGCATCCTGGAACGATAGAGGCGTGGGCAATGGCTTGAAGTCCCATGCCGTCATCTTTGTGTTGTCGGTGACCGAGCGCACCATCATCTCGCGCATCGTCAGGTTCTCTTCGAAGTGCGTGTAGACCCAGCGGTTGCCGTCGACGCGCGTCTGCTCGAGTTCTACTGTTCCTCCTGAATAGATCTTCGCGATGACGCCCCAGGCGACGTTCACGGTGTTCAGCAGATGTGCCTGAGCGCGGGTCATGCGACCGGTGCGGGCGTCGATCCACAAGCGGCCCTCCAGGCCTGTCAGCACCTCGGAGATCATCGTCGGCGGTTTGAAAGCCGGATTGGGACGGAAGTCGATCACTACCTGAGGCGACTTCGCGTCCTCAGGCTGGGGTTGGCCCGGCGTGTAGGTGTAGATCATGGCGCGCGGCATCAGTTTGATGAGCTGCACGGCATAGTCGAGACCAACTCGGTCCTTCTTCTCATGCTTCAGATAGTCGTTTGGCGAGCGGAGGATATCGTTCAGGCGGCTACGCTCGGCGGCGTCTTCGGCGGCGGTGAGTGGGCGGCCGTCGCGCTCGACGAGTCGCGCGACGTTTCCCTGCCGGCTCTCAATCACAACGCGCGTGACGTCTTCTTTCTGGTTCGCCTTATGCGTGCGGTAACGCAACGGCAGGCTTTCGTCCTGAAGGATGGCGAGCTGATGCTGCGCGGCGGCGGCGATCCAAGACTGCGGTGTGCCGGGCGGCAGTGGATTGCTGTGGTTAGCTGTGGGGGTGGGCGGCACCTGTCCGCGCGCGCGGGCATTCAGGCCGAAGCATGCCACGCAAAGCAGCGCGACGACCGCCAATACTGAATTGCCCGCACGCCGACGATGGCCCAACTGTCTGCTTTCGCTCACTTTGCGTTTAGACGTACCACTCAAGTCAAAGGACCACATGCGACCGCAATCGCTCTGCATGCGGTATAGTGCGATTCAGGCCGGTCGCGAGTGCGCCAGGACCTCATCTTGTTCGCGAGGCACACACGATGTTCGGCAGATTTCATAAGGATCGCGGCCAGGGCTCAGGGGGGCATGGTGGCGCGCACTCCCGGCATTCGCGCGGGTGGGTCGACATTCTTGCCTTTCTGAAGGCCAGCGAGAGTCTGCGGGTGCTGGATTTTGGCACGACCTCGCCGGCGAATATCAACTTTCTTACCTCGATGGGCCACAGCGTTTATATGGCGAATGTGGTGCAGGAGGCAAATAAGCCGGAGTGGCAGTTGCCGGCCGAAGAGGGATCGTCCGCTCCACGCTATGACGTTGAAGGCTTTGTAAGCGCGAATCTGGACTTCTCGGGGCGCGACTTCGACGTCGTCCTGCTGTGGGATACGGCCAGCTATCTTCCTCCGCCCATGGTTCCCGCGGTCTTCAACCGGCTGCGCGGTGTCTTGCGGCCCGATGGCCGGCTGCTGGCCCTGTTCCACGGCCGCATCGACGGGCCGGAGACGGCGTTCTCGCGCTATCAGCTCAGCGACAGCGAGCAGATAGGCGTGGTGCACGCGGGCGATTATCCGGTGCGGCAGGTTTACCAGATGCGGCAGATCGAGAAGCTGCTGCAAGGATTCAGCAGTACGCGGTTCTTTCTGGGCAAGGACAACGCGCGCGAGGTGATTGCGGTCCGCTGAGCGGCGTGACCTGCTCACGGAGTCAATCCGCGTGAAAGCCGGCTTTCTGGAAGGCGACGGCGACCTCGGGATTGCGCGCGAAGGTTTCCCAGACGAAGCCGGTTCGAAGATTTTCGGCCATGAGCACGCCGATGCCGAGGTCGATGCCGAGGACGTCGGGGTCATACCAGTTGGCCTGGGGGTGGAAGGCGTCGCAGAAGCCGTAGCGGCCCCAGGCGCGGGCGCCGTAATTTTCTTTGAGGGCGCGCAGGACGCGCAGGCAGTCGGCCGGAACGAAGGCGAGTGAGCCGGCGGTGGCGCAGGGGACGACGGAGCCATCGATGCCGCCGTGGGCTGGCGGCCCGCCCCAGGCGGTGTAGCCATGCTGCGAATCGGAGGCGGAGATGCCCCAGTAGTCGGGCGAGTAGGGTTTGCCGAGGGAGAGGCAGAAGGACTCATGCGCGCGCGTGGCGGTGATGGAGTTCTGAAAGTAGTTGGCGTACTTGTCGCGCTTGTGGCGGAAGTCGAACCAGGCGTGGCTGTACTGGTGGACGAAGAGCGGGTCGGCGGCGGAGATGTAGGTGAAGTCCTCAAAGTGCATGATGGGGCGCGACCACGCGTCCCATGAGGAGGCGGGGATGGGGTGCGTGGGCGAGCCGAGCGCGAGCAGGTACATCATCATGAATTCGCAGTAGTGGTTCCAACGGCCGCGCTCGAAGCCGCCGTTGTGCCATGCCATGGCGAAGGTGTCGCCGCCGTTGAGCATCCACTGCCAGTCGACACGATGGTAAAGATCGGTGGCGAGCTGCTGGATCTCGGGGTCGTGATGAAAGTACGCGCGGGCGGTGAGGACGCCGCAGAGCAGGAGCGAGGTGTCGATGGGCGAGACCTCGCTGTTGTGCCAGGTGGCGCCGGTTTCGATGTCGTTGAAGTGAGTGAAGAAGCCGTGGTTGGTTTCCATCTTGTCGTGATGAAAGCGGAGCGTGCTGCGGACGCGGTCGAGCACAGTGGGGCTCGGGATGTAGCCGCGGCGGTCGGCGACGCAGAGTGCGGAGAGGCCGAAGCCGGTGGCGGCGATGGAGGCCATGCGGCGTGGATCGCGGACGCCGGGCGAGTCGAAGGCGCGCGCGCGGTCGAGCACCTGGCCCGTGGTGGGGCTGGCTTGCTCGAAAAAGAAAGTGCAGGCTCGGCGCTGGAGTTCGTCGAGGAAGGCGCTATCGGCGGGTGTGAGTTCCGGTGTTGTCTTCGCGAGCAAAGGCGGGGAAGGCAGCAAAGGCAGGACTGCGGTGGAGGCAAGCAGCTTGAGGGCGCTTCGTCGATTCATGGTCATTCTCTAAGTACGATCCGACTCTCTATCGTTGGATGAGAATAACCGCGAGACCGTGCGCTGGAACAGTAATTTCAAGCTGACCGTGGCGCAGGTGGGTGTGTTCAGGCGCGGCCATGGCGCCGACGGCGCGCAGGTCCGCGACCTGCTGAGGTGTGAGATCGCCGAGGGGGCGGCCCATCGCGTTGAAGGCTTTAAGCACGTTGCCGTGGTCGTCGTCGACGCGCCAGATCTCGACTGCGGCGTTGGCCGGCATGTGTTGGAGGGTGAGCGTGAAGGACTTTGCGGGACCGGCGGGACCGTTGGGCATGGTGTAGTGCGGGCCGATGCCGTAAGGCGGAGCGTAGTCCCACAGGGCCAGCGCCAGCTTGCCGCTGGCATCTTCGGTGGCCAGCGCGGAGTCGGAGGTGAGAGCGAGACGGCGCGTACCGAGCTTATGCAACGCGCGGAAGGCGTTCAGTGCAGGCTTGGGAATGTGGTCGGCGGCAACGAGGCCGAAGCCGCCGTAGAAGGGCGACCGAACGACGCCTTGCTCCTCGAAGACATCCGAGAAGGACCAATAGGCCATGTTGCTGACCAAACCGTCGCATTGGCGGATGGTGTTGGCGAGCCATGGACCCATGTAGTCGGAGTCGGTAACGTTGGGCTCGTTGGAGTAGCTGGCGTTGTACTCGGAGAAGATGAGTGGAAGGTTTGGGAAGGGGGAGTGTGCGATCTCGTCGTGGACCTTCTTGACGGCACGGAAGACCATCTGATCGCGCGGAATCTGCTCGTCTGTGCCGAAGACGTTGTCGGCGGTATCGTTGGCGTAGACGTGCGTGGAGACGAAGTCGACGGGGATGTTCGCGGCCTTCGCATGCTCGAGGAAGGGCGTGACCCAGGCGGCCTGCGCGGTGGCGGGGCCGCCGACTTGCAGGCGCGGGTTGACGGACTTCAACGCACGCGCGGTGTGGTCATAGAGTTCAAAATAGGTGGACTGCCTGGGCTCGCCACCCCAGAAGTCGAGGTTTGGTTCGTTCCAGACTTCGAACTTCCAGGTAGCGACCTCGTCGATGCCATAGCGCGCGATGAGATGTTGCGCGAGGGCGCGGATCATCGCATCCCAATCGTCGTAACTCTTTGGCGGCGAGACGTTGGGGTGATACCAGAAGGCTTGGACTTTGTGCGGGTCGGCTGCCATTTTGTAAGGCATGAAGCTGAGCTCGACGAAGGGGCGCACGTGATTGGCAAGGAGGCCGTCGTAGATTTGATCGACGTAGGAGAAGTTGTAGACAGAAGGATCGTTGGCTTCGATGGCGGCCTGGCCGGGGTTCTGGGTGCGGCGAGCGGGATCGTAGAGGCCGACCTCGTCGTCGAGAATGCCATGGAAACGGATGGACTGAAAGCCGGTGGCTTCCTTTACGGTGCGCAGGTCGTTGCGATAGCTCTCGCGCAGGGCGAGGATGGCGTGGCCGGAGCCGAAGGTCTGCTCCCAGAAGTGCGGGAAGGGTGTTGTCGGCGCGCTCGCGTCGATGGTGAGGCGCTCGGTGATTGTTGATGAGTTGGCGGACGGCACGTCTGCGGAGCTCTGGGCGATGGCTGCTCCCTGGACGGAGGCGAAAGCGCCGAGGAAGAGAGCGAGGCTGACGACGGACGTCATCGGACGCATAGGAAAGCGCATGAAATAAATGCTCCTGTGAAGGGCTGGCCGAAGATGCGAGTGCTCGCGGGAGCGATGGAGATCGGGCATGAGTCTCTGCATGAGAGGCGTTTCGATTGTGAGACTGTTGTCGATCATCGATTCGTCCTGTTGGCGCTCACGTGGAGCAGAACGAGCGCATTCGATCCGAGTGTGAGTGAAAGCGTGCCATCGCGCAGGCGCGTCTCTTCCGGCTTGCCGAGAGCTGTGTCGCGATTTAACTGCTCGGCCTGAGCCGCGGTCGGACTGGCGGGGCTGCCCATGGCTTTGTAGAACGGCATTACATTGCCGTGACTGTCATCGACGCGCTGGAGTGTGACTGTGGCGAACTGGGAAACGTTCTTGAATTCGAGGGTGACTTGTTTACCGTGCGGCGCAGCGTCCGGATCGACGAGGTTCCAGACCGCGATAGCGAGGGAGCCATCCGCGAGCTTCGTAACGAGAATGTCGCGGGATGAGTTCGCGATGCGTTGCGTGCCGAGTTGATGGAGCAGAGCGAAGTCATAGAAGGCTGGCTTATTGATGCCGCCCATCGCGCGGATTCCGAAGCGGGTGAAGGGAGCGCTGGCCGGACCGTCTTCTTCAAAGACCTCGGAAAAGGTCCAGAAGGACATGGCTTCGACGTTGCCGTCGCACTCACGAATTACGTTGGCGAGCGCGGGGCCGACGTAAGGCGTCTCGCGGGCGTCCTTTTCGCCGGTCACGTTCCACTCGGTCCACAACAGCGGGAGATGGGGTAGCGGCGAGGCGTCGATCTGATGGCGGACCTTGGCGACGACGGCGCCCATACGGTCTTCGGTGGGGATCACCTCATCGGTGCCGAGCAGACGGCTGACCGGCTCGTCGGCATAGCCGTGCGTGGAGACAAAATCGACGGGAACGTGGTTCTCGGCGGCGAACTGCAGGAAGTCGGGTATCCATGCGGCTGCCGCCGTTGCAGGACCGCCGACGCGAAGTCGTGGGCTGACGGATTTCAGATCGCGCGCGGTGTGCGCGTAGAGGTTGAAGTAGGATTCCTTGCGCGGGATGCCGCCCCAGAAGTCAATGTTGGGCTCGTTCCACACCTCGAAGTACCACTTGGAAACTTCGTCGATGCCGTAGCGATCGACGAGGTGCTGCGCCATGGCCTTCATCAGGCCGTCCCAGCGCTCCATGCTCTTGGGCGGCGAGACGTTCGGCTTGTACCAGAAGGGATGAAGATCGTCGGGATTGAAGGCGAGCTTCTTGGGCATGAAGCTGATCTCGACGACGGGACGAACGCCGTTGGCGAGCAGCCCGTCGTAGACGTGATCGACCTCGTCGAAGTTGTAGACCGGGTTGCCGTGCTGGTCTTCGTTGTAGACGCCCAGCTCGTCGTGCAGGATGGCGTGGAAGCGGACGTACTGAAAATCGGTGATGGCTTTTACGGCGCGCAGGTCGTTGCGATAGTCGTCGCGCAGCGTAAGGATGGCGCGGCCAGAGCCGAACATCTCCTCCCAGAAGTGCGGGAAGGGCGTTGTGGCGGCTTGCGTGTCGATCTGAATCTGTTCAGGGGCCTGCGCCGGAGTACTCACGGCGAAGGCAGTGAGCAGCAAAGGCGCCCCTAGAACGAGAGTTTTGAAGACGTGCAGGCGCGGCATCGCTGAAATTCCTTGCTGTCGGTAGGGCGATTTCAAAAAAAAGGGGAAAGGTTCGCCGTGGAAGGAGATCCTTGCTGAATCTCCTTCCACGGCGGAAGTATTACGGAGGAACATTCGTTAGAACGAGAACCGCGCCTGCAGGGTGATGGTGCGGGCGCCAAGGACGCTTCGGTCCTGACCGAAATTGGCGGAGGCGATATTGTTGGTCACGCTGCCCGGGTTGAGGTTGAGGATGTTGAAGAGGTTGAAGACATCGGCGCGGATTTCAAGCCCCGCGCTCTCGCCCAGCAGTGGCATCTTCGGAAGGCCGAAGTTCTTTGCCAGCGAGGCATCGAAGTCGTGATAGCTGGGACCGGTGAAGGAGTTGCGGTCCGCACCCGGATGCGGCGGCAGAGCTACGTCAGGGCTGGGGAAGCCGCCGCCGGTGGGAGTGATGGAAGGAGCGAAGTTCGGTACAGCGAAGAATGTGTTGGAGTAGGCGACCACGGTGTTGGTGGCTCCATTGACGGTGGCTGTCGTCTGCTGCTGGTTGGTAACAGCGTTTCCGGGGAAGTAGTTGCTGTGATTGATGAAGGCTTCATTGCTGTGGCTGTTACCGCCGCCGCCGAGGTACATCGGGCGCAGGTTGTAGTAGCCGCACTGCGTGCAGTACAGAGACTGCGAGAGGCCGAAGTTAGGCGAGAAGGGGAAGCCGGTGTGGTATTGGAAGATGCCGCCGAGCGACCAGCCGCCGACGATCTTTTCCGCCCAGCGAGCGTTGCCGTGGAAGATGACCGGCTGCCAGAGGCCGTAGATCTTGAGCGACTTGCCGATGTCGAAATCAGAACGACCGTAGGAGTAGCCGGAGCCCAGCGGGAAATATTCATCTTCATAGTACGGACCGGAGCCATCGGTATCCAGACTCTTGGCCCACTGGAATTGCGCGTCGGCGGAAAAGTGATGGACGAATGGGTGCTTGAGCTCAAGGAGCAGAGCGTTGTTGTTGGAGCTTCCCTGGTTGGTCCAGTAGTCGCCGCCAGTAATGAGCGGATTCAACGGGAGACCGGCTACCACACCCGGAGCGTTGGGCGTCTCGTGATTGATGAGGTGACGGCCGAGACTGCCTTCATAACCGGCGGAGGCGACGAGCTCGCGGCTGATCTCATATTCGGTGTCGAGAGAGAAATGCTGTAGGTAGATTGTGGGCATGTGGCCCTGGCCGTCGCCGAGGAGGATCACGTTCGCGTTGCCGGCGGTGGGCAGGCCATTGCTGGTGTAGCTTGTGATCGCGTGCGGATTGGCGGCAAAGCCAGCCAGCGAGGTGGGGCTGCTGGAGATGCCATAGATAATGTCCGCGCCGTTGGTGCCAGGATTGGACGGGCTTACGAACGAGTAGTTGACGTAGTTCTGGGTGGGAGGATTGTTACCCGAGTTTGCGGAGATGGCGATCTCTTCATCCTGGAAGTTGAGGCCATAGCCGCCGCGGACGACGAGCTTGTTATTGAATGAACCGGGGCTCCAGTTGAAGCCGAGCTGGGGGCCGAAGTTGCCCTTCTGCGGAGTCCAGAGAGGGCGATTCGTCTCGATCGTGAGACCGGTGTAGGCAGCGGTGCCGGAGCCGAAGCGGGCTGAGGGCAGGTTGTTCTGCTTGGCGGAGAGCGCGCCGTAGTAGGCATAGCGCAGGCCGGCATGGAGAGTGAGGTTGGGGCGAACCTTCCAGTCATCCTGGACGAAGGCGCCGAAGATGTTTTCGCGATCGTCGGAGCGCGCCGCGCCGGGTAGGCCGGTGACGCTGCTGAAGCCGCCATTCTCCGTACTGGGGGCGTCGTTGAGGAAGTCCCAGATGTTGTAGAAGTTAAAGCTGGGGCGCCCGTTGGGCTCGTTCAAGTAATGCAGATTGCTGTCGTCGACGCCGAATTTGATGGTGTGCTGGCCGAGGACTTTGGTAGCGACGTCCTTGTAGCCGTAGGTCCACTGGTTCAAGACGCTGCCGAGCGATGTGCCGAACTGATTCACGCTCGCGGAAGGAGCAAAGTCGATGATGTTGTCCTGCGGGAAGCCGACGGGCTGCTGCGGGTTGCTGGTGATCTCGTTCCATCGCCAACCGGAGGCGTTAGCGCGGGCTTCATTGAGGAACGTGGGCGAGAAGGTGTGGTTCCAGATAGCCGAGAAAGCGTCATTGATCTGGGTGTGATGGAAGGCGTTATAAGCGCGCGCCCCGCCATTGTAGAAGTTGCTGCCAGAGGGCACCCAGTAGATGGCGAAGGCGAGGTGATCCTTGCTGGTCACGCTGGCATCGAGGCGGCCGTTGTACTGGCGGTAGTAGGAGGATGAAGGCGTGCTGGTGAGATATTCAGCCACGTCGGCTACGCCGTCCAGACCGTTGCCGAGACCCGGATTGAGAGTCGTGTTGGTGGCAGTAAGGTCCTGTGTGCCGAGGGCGCCCTTGATGGGCGAACCGACGTCCAGACCTTGGCCCGGGAGGGTGGCGCAGTTCACGCCTTCCTCCAGGCCGACGGCGTCGCAGGTAGCACCGTTGGTGATGATGGTGCCAGCAGGAGCGCTGCCAGGGAAGCCCAGAAACTTGGAGGCGATGCTTCCGGAGGGTGCGGCTGAGCGGAAGGCCGAGGTCTCATACCATCCGGTGCTGGTCGCGGTTGAATTGTTGGGACTGGATTCGTAGGCAAAGAACGCAAAGAGGCGATCCTTGATGATGGGGCCGCCGAGGCTGCCGCCGTACTGATTGAAGCGCTGGGTGTCGCGCTGGGGAGTGCTCACGTAAGCGCCGGAAGAGTCCCGCACTGGGCGCTGATAGGCATTAAGGCCTGGACGGTGGATGGCGATGAAGGCGCTGCCGTGGAAGTGGTTGGTGCCGCTCTTGGAGGTGACAAGGGTCTCGGCTCCGGCGAAGCGGGCGTTCTCGGCGTCGTAGTCGTTGGTGACGATGCGGATGTTGTCGATGGACTCTTCGGTGGGCGTGATGACGGAGGAGCCGCCCCAAACGGCGCTGACGGTGCTGATGCCGTCGATGGCGATGCCGTTGTTCTGGTTCTGATTGCCGTTGGCGTTGGCCTGCGGACGGTTTTCGGTGGGGGCGGAGCCGCCTGCACCAGAGCCGCCAGGGCCCTGGTTTCCGGGAGTAGCGTAGACGCCTCCCCCTGAGCCCTGCGAACCATCGCTGACGACGCCGGGCGCGAGCTGGGTGAGCGTGAAGGCGTCGCGGTTGAACGACGGCTGGTGCTGAATGTCGTTAGCGCTGATGGTGACGCCAATGTTTGGCGTCTCCGTGTCGACGGTCGAGACGGTCGAGGCGTCAACGTTGACGGTTGTGGTAACGGCGCCGAGTCCGAGCTGAATGTTGAGTGAGTTGGCCTGCTCGGGGATGAACTGAAGGTCTGTGAGGACCTTCTGCTGGAAGCCGGGGCTCTGGACCGTGAGGGTGAAGTGGTCGGCGGGAAGGGCGTTGAAGTTGAAGACGCCCGCGCTGTCGCTGGTACGAACGATGGTGTTGTTGTTGGCGTTGTCCTTGAGGGTCAGCGTGGCGCCTGGAACGATCGCGCCATCAGGATCGGTGACGGTGCCCTGGACGGAGGTGCGGAACTGTGCGTGCAGGAGTGGGGTGGTGACGAAGAGAGCGCCGACGATCAGCGACAGGCGCACCAGGGCGCGGAAAGAGAACAATTTACTGTCCGTTCTCTTGGGGGAAAGGATCTGCATCATGCCTCCAAAGGGCAAACGATTGCGTAGAGCGTACTAATTTTAGGCAAACGTTTGAGCCGATCAATACTATGCGCTTTGCCAAAATTGGATGTCAAGGGTGTAGCCAGGAAATCTCACGATCATTTCGAAGATATGAAAGACTTGCGGCGTGACCTCTACTAAGACTGGAGATCGGTCCGGCAAGAGCCGGCAGCCGGGTGCACCGGCGTCGCTGGCGACGCTCTCGCAGCACTTGGGTCTGTCGGTAGCGGCGATCTCGCGGGTGCTGAACCGTACGCCGGCAGCGAAGTCGATTCCCAAGGCGACGCAGGACCGCATCTTTGCGGCGGCCGCGGAGCTGAACTACCGGCCGAATGTACTGGCGCGCGGGCTGCGGCGTGGGCGGTCAATGACTGTGGGCGTGCTGGTGCCGGAGGTGGCCGAGGGCTATACGACGCTGGTGCTGACGGGCATCGAGCAGGGTTTGCTGCAGGCCGGGTACTTCTACTTCCTGATCAGCCATCACCATCGCGAGGAGCTGATCGACAGGTCGCAAACGATGCTGGTGGACCGATCGGTGGACGGGATGATTGCGGTGGATACGCCGCTGCGCCATCATCCTCACCTGCCGACGATTACGGTTTCCTGCCCGGACGAGCATGAGGGCATCACCAACATTGTGCTGAACCACAGGCGCGCGGCGGAGCTGGCCATCGACCATCTGGTGGGGATGGGGCATCGCGAGATTGCGATGATCAAGGGACAGAGCTTCAGCTCGGATACGGACTCGCGCTGGCAGGCGATACGTCATGCGGCGGCGCGGGCGCATCTTGTGCTGGAGCCGAAGCTGGTGGCGCAACTGGAGGGCGATGCGCCGGGGCATGAGCCGGGGTACTTTGCGACGCAGAGGCTGCTGGCGTCGAACACGCGGTTTACGGCGCTGTTCGCGTTCAATGATGTGTCGGCGATTGGAGCGGTGCGGGCACTGCGCGAGGCGGGCCTGCGAGTGCCGCAGGATGTGTCGGTGGTGGGGTTCGACGATGTGCAGTCAGCGGCGTTTCAGAACCCCGGGCTGACGACGGTGCGGCAGCCGCTGCGTACGATGGGGATGCTGGCGGCGGAGGCCATTGTGCAGCGGATTACAGCGCCTGAAGAGCATCCACCGGCCAAACAGATTGTGGTCGATCCGGAGCTGGTGGTGCGCGAGTCGACGTGTCCGCCGCCGGCGAAGCGACTGGCGCGGGTTTAGCGGTGGCCGGCGAAGCGGGGCGGGTTGCGGTGGTGGCGGCGCTGCCGCGGGAGATCGCCGGGCTGGTGCGCGGGACGCGGCCGGAGGCTGGGCTGCTGAAGCGCGGAATCCATCTGCATCGTGTCCTCGGAGTTCCTGGAGCGGTTGTAGTTGCGGCAGGGATGGGCGCAGCGCGGGTGACGCTGGCCGTGGAGGCGGCGCTGGCTGCGGGTGGAGTCGAGGCGGTTATCTCGGCGGGATTGGCGGGAGCGTGTGCTCCGGGATTGCAGGCCGGCACTGTTCTGGAAGCGAATACGGTCGTCGATGCGCGGACCGGCGAGCGCTTTGAGAGTGTGGTGAAACCCAGTAGCGAAGACCGCAGGATTACGCTGGCGACGGTTGCGTCCGTCGCCAGCGTGAGGGAGAAGCGGCGGCTGTTGGAGAGCTATGGCGCGGTGATGGTGGATATGGAGGCTGCGACGGTGGCGCGCCTGGCGATGGCTCATGGGCTGGCCTTTCGCGCGATCAAGGGAATCTCCGACGAGCACGACTTCGACATGGAGGTGCTGGCGGCCTTCACGGGGAAGGACGGCCAGTTCCGGACGGGAGCGTTTGCGCTCCATACGGCGTTGCGGCCCGCGACGTGGGGGCGGACGATGAAGCTCGGCCGCGACAGCACCCGGGCGCTCCATGCGCTGGAGGAGGCGGTGAGGCGGACGATTCACTCGCCGGCGGCTCGCGAGTAACGAGGCAGGCTTTGCAGTTGTCCGCGTGCAGCAGGTAGTCTTACATAGTGAACGTATCTGTACTTCCAACGAACATGCTTCCAGAGACTGAGGACCCAACGATCACGGCCCAGCAGGCTGTGCTTCCAAAGACCATGCAGGCGGCGGTTTATCGCGCGGTTGACGATGTGCGCACTGAGACAATTGCGGTTCCGGAGATCGGTCGCGGCGAGGTGCTGGTCCGCATCGATTCGTGCGGTATCTGCGGGACCGACCTGAAGAAGATCCATACGGGATCGCACTCGGCGCCGCGCGTGTTTGGGCACGAGATGGCCGGGACGATTGCGGCTGTCGGCGAGGAAGTTCGCGGGTTTGCTGTCGGTGACCGCGTGATGTCGTTTCATCACTTTCCCTGCGGCGAATGTTTCTACTGCCGCAAGCGGACGTTTGCGCAGTGCGAGCTATACAAAAACGTGGGGGCGACGGCGGGGCTGGGGGAGCCGTCGGGGGGTGGGTTTGCGGAGTATATCCGGGTGATGGATTGGATCGTCGGGGATGGCGTTACGCAGGCCGGTCTGGTGCGCATTCCCGACGACATTCCGTTCGAGCAGGCGATCTGGATCGAGCCGGTGAATACGTGTTACAAGGCGGTGAAGCTGCTCAACCTGCAACCGGATGAGACGGTGCTGGTGATCGGGCAGGGAAGCATTGGCATCCTGCTGGCTGCGCTCTCGGCGCGGACCGGAGCGACGGTGCTGACCAGCGATCTTTATCCGGAGCGTCATGCGGTCGCTTCGCAGTTTGGGTTGAGGCATCCGCTCGATGCTCGCGGGGATGTCGTCGCGGCGTGCAAGGCGGCTACTGAAGGACGCGGCGCGGATGTGGTGCTGGTTGCGGTTGGCGCGGATGCCTTGATAGCGACGGCGATCCAGGCGATACGGCCGGGTGGGCGTGTAATGTTGTTCGCCAGCACGCAGCATAGCGCGGCGCAGTTCGATCCGGCGACGGTGTGCATGGACGAGAAGACGCTGATGGGGTCGTACTCGTCGTCGCTGACAGTTCAGCAGGAGGGAATCGATCTGGTCTTCGACGGATTCCGCTCGGGTGAGCTCGATCTGCGGAAGCTGATTTCGCATTGTTTTCCACTGGAGCAAGCGGCGGAGGCGGTAGCGCTGGCTTCCAATCCGCAGCCCGGTTCGATGAAGATTGTGCTGAAGATGGATGGCCGGCGGTAGACCCCCTCCACCCTCTTTTGTGCAAAGTCTTCAGAGGATTAGACTTAGGTTCGGACTTCAGGTTGGGGGTATGCGCAAAGTCTTGTAAACAAAGGCGATTTGTATGTGTCCTCCGGGTAAAGTACTTGGAACAAAGAAGATAGATTGAAACGCAAAAGCCCGGCTGGAAGGCCGGGCTTGCTTTTCTCTCTGGGTTAATTGTAGCGGACGTGTCAAGCGTTTGGGGTGGAGCAGCAGTTGGGGGCGCAGCAGGCTGGCTCCGGTTTCCGGGCGCGGATGAAGGCGCTGAGAAATTTTCCTTCCACCTGGGGAGCGATGCTGTCTACGTCGATGCCAGCTTCGGTCAGGAAGACGCGCGCGTCCTCGATGTCATAGGTGCGGGTAGGCTCTAGATCCACATCGACGAAGCCTGCTGCGAGCAGCTTGGCACGATAGTCGTTTTCCTCGAGCGCCCCGGCGATGCAGCCTACCCAGAGCAGCATGCTGGCGCGGACCTCGGCGGGAACGTCGCCGCGCACGACGACATCGGAGACAGCAAAACGGCCGCCGGGGCGAAGCACGCGGAAGGCTTCGCGAAGGACGCGATCCTTGTCCGAGGAGAGGTTGATGACGCAGTTGGAGAGGATGACGTCGACGGAGTTATCCGGCAACGGAATATTTTCGATCTCTCCTTTGAGGAATTCGACGTTGGTTGCGCCTGCGTTCTTCTGATTCTCGCGGGCCAACGCCAGCATGTCGTCGGTCATGTCCAGCCCATAGGCCTTTCCTTCCGGGCCTACGCGCCGGGCGGAGAGAAGGACGTCGATGCCGCCGCCGGAGCCGAGGTCGAGCACCGTCTCGCCGGGGCGAAGATCGATCAGCGCGGTCGGGTTGCCGCAGCCGAGCGAGGCCAGAACGGCCTGCTCCGGCAGAACGCTTGTCTCTCCCTCGCCGTAAAGGTTCTTCGTGATGGGGTCGCAGCAACGGACGGCTGGATCGCAGCAGGCCTGCGCTCCGGTTTCAGTGACGCTGCGGGCGATGGCGCCGTACTTCTCGCGAATTGCAGTTTGGTTGGACATGAGACGGACACCTCTTTCATATATGCTTTAGGGAATGTATATCTAGAAGCACACATCTGTCAAGGCGTATATTAGAGAGGTTATGGCGCGCGCTTCTAAATCGCCCAAATCTTTCGATCTGGTTCGGTTGTTTGCCGCTCTTGCGGATCCGACTCGCCTCCGGCTGCTGAACTTAATGAACGGGCGCGAGGTTTGCGTTTGCTATTTTGTCGAGGTCCTGAAGCAGAGCCAGCCCAAGATATCGAGGCATCTGGCTTATCTGCGCAAGGCCGGCATCGTCTCCGCGCGACGAGAAGGGAAGTGGATGCACTACCGCATCGAGCGGCCCGGCGACGCGAGAGCTGCCGCAATCCTGAACGCCGCGCTGCAATCGCTCACGTCAGACAGGGTGATGCAGGACGACTTGTTGCGGCTGGGAAAGGCGTGTTGCGAGCCGCAACGTTTCATCGCTCTCCAGGGAGCGCCGGTTCCGCTTCGTTTTTGAGAAGCCTTATGAGGTCGCCGAGGATTGCGTGTCGAGCTGGGTTAGCTGCGGGGTTCTTTTCGGCCTTGGCTCCCAGATGGGGTAGACGAGATCCGGCATGGGTTTCGCCTGGAAGAATTTGCGGGTCTGGCGGGCGATCCATCGCGCCCAGGACTTGGCCTTCTTGCGGCGGGCGCTGTCGGTGGAAATACCTGTACCTGCATACATTTGACGGTAAAGCTTCGAGAGCAGCATGAAGGCGAGGCGGGCGCGAAGGTTAGGACAGCAGGCGGACCTGCGCCACACGACTCCGATGGAGTAGAAGCGGTCCCAGACGCCCTGGGTGCGCTCGCGGATCTCGTCCGAGCTCATGACGGGGTGCGGCGTGAACATCTTGGGGCGGATGCCGATGGGGATCAGCCAATAACGCGTGATGGGGATGCCGTCGACGAGCGTGGGGTTGGCGGCCTGCTCCTTTTCCCAGCGGGCGAAGTCGACGGTGCCGGGGAAGGGCGTCATCATGACGAACTGCGCGAAGGTGACGTTGGCCTTGAGGGCGAGCTCGACGGTGGCGTCGAAGGTGCTTGGCTTGTCAGTGGGCAGGCCGAAGATGAACGAGCCGAGAACGTGGACGCCGTGCTTCTGGAATTCCTGGAGCTGCTGGATGAGGCGGTCGCCGGAGTAGTTGAAGTCCTTGTAGACGGCCTTGAGACCCTCGGGCGTAACGGCTTCGACGCCGACGAGGGCTCCCTTGATGTTGGCCCGCTTCATGGCGTCGAGGTAATCCGGATCTTCGGCCGACTCCATGGTGATCTGTGTGAAGAAGACCATGTCTTTGGGGAGCTTGGCGAGCTCGGCCATGAGATCGTAGCGCTCCTGGCGGATCTGCTGGAGCGAAGCCAATTTTTCGTGATTGTTCTGTTCGCGGGCGAGACGAAGGTCGGTGAGGGTTACAGGGTAGAAGTTGTCGTCGGCGAGGGCGATGAAGCGGAAGCCCTTGCGGCGGAGATCGATGATCTCATCGATGACGCGCTCGAAGGCGCGCTGGCGGGGCTTCTGGCCATCAGTGCGCCAGACCGAGCAGAAGGAGCAGTGCTTGGGACAGCCGCGAATGGTCTGGACGGAGGCCCACATGTACTTGTCGGTCTGCATGAGGTCCCAGCGGCCGGCGAGGAAGTCGTCGCCTTCGAGTTTGCCGCCTGAGTAGACGCGCTGGGCGCAGCCGGCCTGCACGTCGCGCAGCACGTTGCCCCAGGCAACATCGCCGTCGCCGGTGACGACGACGTCGGCGGCGCCGCGTTCGAAGGGCTCGTCAGGGTAGAGAGTGGCATGAATGCCGCCGTAGACGACGGTGGCGCCGCGCTCGTGAGCGAGGCGGCCGACCTCGTAGCCGCGCGTAGCGTTGCCGGTGTGAACGCTGATGCCGACGGTGTCGCCGGGCTGAATGGTGTCGGGGTCAAGCTGCTCGAGCGACTCATCGACGAGGATGGGATCGCCCATGGAAGAGGGCGTAGCGGCCGCAAGGACAAAGAGCCAACGTGGCGTAATGACCGCGGTTCCAAAGGAGTTATCGCTGGGATTGACGAGTCGAACCGACATGCATGGACCTTTGTCTGGTTATCTCTGGGACCCACAGTGATCTGCAACGATCTGGAATCGATGTCGGATCGAAGCGGGCGATCTCCCGAAGAGATGTGACCACATCCGCGTTTGCCGGGCCGGCCGATCGTGGAGCGCGGATGTGCCTCAACTATACAGAACTAAAGGGAGGAGCGCAGGTGGCGCGCGGGAGGCGAAGTTTTATGGCGTCAAATGCGAGCTTGTGTCAGAGGACGTTGCCTGACAGGGGTGCGATCAGCGGGTGTAGAGCAAGAGAGATTAATAAGCGGGAGGGAGACCGACGCGTTTGACGATGGCGCGATAGTGCGGATCGGAGTGGAGCGAGTCGAAGGCCGTGTCGTTCTGGATATCGAGGATGGGCGGAGCATGGTGGCGGACACACTCGTCGAGATAAGCGAGGGCCTGCTGTTTGTCTCCGAGTTGAGCGTAGATCGAGGCGAAGCGGTAGGGCGAGACGTAACGTTTTTGAGCCTGGTTTTTGTAGAAGCCGATATACCAATGGAGCACGGCCCTGCGTCCGCCGCGCGCGAAGGCACGGTGGATGGATTCGGCTGACGGATCGTTCCAGAGGCGCAAGGCCTTCTCCAGCGCCTGTTCGGACTCTTTGTCCATGCCTTTGCCGCGGTAGGCTTCGCTGAGAATCTGCCAGGTGACGGGATCGGGATGGGCTTCGAGGCGCTGCTTCGCGTCGGCGATGGCGGCGTCGAAGTTGCGAGTCATGAGATAGGCGTAGGCCGTGCCCCAAGGGCGCTCGAAGGGGGTAATCTCCATGGCTTTACGCTGTTGTTCGATTCCTTCCTGGTAGCGGTTGAGCTGGATGAGGATCTTGCCGCGAAGGTGCCAGGCCTCGCTCTGTTTCGGGTCAAGCTCGATAGCGCGGTTGAGCTCGTTCAGGGCGGCGTCGAGGTTCCAATCGGCAAGCCAGTAGGTGGCTGCGAGGTCGACGTGGGCTTCTGGCAGTGAGGGGTCGAGCTGGATGGATTTGCGGGCGGCGGCGACGGCGAGAGGCAAAGCCTGGCAGGGGTCGAGCTTGAAGTCGACGGCACCGGCGCCGTAGTAGGAGGAGAGGCCGGCCCAGGCGAGGGCGTAGTCGGGCTGGAGCTGGGTGGCCTTCAAGAAATACTGACCGGAGGCCTCGTCCTGCCCGGAGAACCAGAGGAACCTGCCGCGGAGATAGGCGTCGTGCGCGGCGGGGTTGATGTACTTCTGCGGCGTGGCGGATTCGGCGGCGCTGTGAGTCTCTTTGGCGATGGTCAGGGCGATGTTGTGAGGGAGAGAGACGAGATCGGTGGCGGCGCGGTCATAGCTGTCAGCCCAGAGATGGGTGTCGCTGGGCGCGTGGATGAGCTGGACGGTCATGTGCACGTTGTCCCCGGAGCGTGCCAGCGAGCCTTCGAGGATGCCGTCGACGCCGAGCTGGCGGGCGATCTCAGGCAGCGGCCGGTGCGCGCCTTTGTACTGCATGACGGAGGTGCGGGAGATGATGCGGAGGGTGGAGTCCCTGGCGAGCTGCGTGGTGAGCTCGTCGGTCATGCCGTCGGCGAGATAGTTCTGGCTGGGGTCGCCGGAGAGGTTGTCGAGGGGAAGAACAGCGAGCGAGGTGATGGTGCGCGTGGCGGTGCGGCCCACGACGCGTTGGGTGAGGAGAATGAAGGCGATGATGGCAACTGCGGCGGCTGAGGCGATGAGCCAAGAGCGGCGGTGAAAGCCCACCTTAGCCGGCGATGAGACTGGCGGCGAAGATGGGGCACCCGGATTTGTGGCTGGGAGAGATGGGGCGCCCGTCGTGAAGTTTTGGGGAGTGACGCCGACGAAGCGATATCCCTTGCCGGTGACGGTCTGCAGGAAGCGGGGATTTTCCGGGTCGTCGCGAAGGACCTGGCGGATCTTGCGGATGGCGGTGTTGATGCCGTGCTCGGTGTCGACGAAGACCTCGCGATCCCAGAGGCGCTCGGCGATTTCGGTGCGGGGGATGAGGCGGCCGTCGCTGGCGACGAGCAGGATGAGGAGCTCCATGGGCATGCGCTCAAGCCGCACGGGGCGGCCGTTGCGGCGCAGCTCGAAGCGCTCGCGGTCCAGCTCGAACTCACCGAACTGCAAAAGAGTGACGGCCATGGACGCAGAGCTCTCGCCGCGAAGTATACCGCCCCGGCAGCCGGTCGCGGCGAAGGTTCATGTTTTCAGAGGGTTGGCGGCTTATCGAATCTTCACCTCCTGTTTACCGCCTGGGTCTTGCGCTGGAGAGGCGTTCGGCAGTCTTGTGGTGAGACCGCCGGTAAGCCGGCGGAAGGGAGATCCAATGAGAGCGATGTATGGAAGATTCGCTGCAACCGTAGGTGCGCTTGCCCTGGCAATGCTGCTTGCGCCAAGCTCGGGAGCGCAGTGCATGGGGGCGCCTTTGCCCCAACCCGTTCCCCAGAACAACAACCAACCGGCAGCCGGACACGCCCGGCTGATTCGCGCGGCCTATAGCCCGGATGAGCTGAACTTCCTCAACCACAGGCCCATGATCGTCGGGATGTGGCATGTGAAGCTGGTGGCGAAGTCGGTTTCGGGAGCGCCCGTTCCTGTGGGGGCAGAGATCGATGCAGGCTTCCAGCAATGGCACACCGATGGGACGGAGATGCTGAACTCCGGGCGGCCGGCGGCGAACTCCAACTTCTGCATGGGCGTGTGGGAGCAGGTGGGTCCGAGGACCTTCAAGCTGAACCACTTTGCGATCTCGTACACGCAGGGCGCGGCGCCGGACCCACAGTCGGGACCAACCAACACTCTGGTGGGGCCGACCTCGATTGTGGAAGAGGTGACCGTGTCTCCGAATGGAGAGACGTACACAGGAACGTTCACGCTTACGGACTATAAGGAGATCGATACATCGCACGGGAACTCGCTCTCGTGGCAGGACACGATCTCGGGAACGATCACCGGGACGCGGATTGATGTGAATACGCAGGTGTCGCCGATCTTCTAAACAAGCAACGGTGACAGACGATGGGACGCCTTCGCTCCCGGCACAAAAAAACGCCGGAGCGAAGGCGTGGTGGCTTCCCACTGTGGAAACAGCTGCGCAAGTCTACTTCAGGGAGAAATCACATTTCCCGAAGAGTTCCATCACGACTTGGGAGCCGGTGAAACGGCATAGTGCTGCAAGAAAGAAGGAGGCGGCATGCGCAGGATCTGGATACTGGTTGGGGCTGTGGTCCTAGGCTGGGCCACGGTGGGATTTGCGGATACGGTCTCGTAGCCGTCGGTGGTGTGGTGCTTGCCGCCGGTTTGATTGGAATGACGAACCCGAAGACGGTGCATGCCCTTGCGGCGGCGCTGGTGCAGGTGACAAATACGGCGTCGAACCCGGTGGTGACGCAGAATATGGGGCAACAGGCGGCGCAGATCATCCATCTCCGTTGCACCCAGGACACGATAGGACGGTCCGGACCAGGAGGCTGTGTCCTATTCAGTCCTTCTGGCAACACAATAACTGTGCCGTATGTCGTTCCCGCGAATCAATCCCTCGTCATTACCTCGGTGGACATCCTTCCGACTCAGATGTATGTGTCGACGGCATGCAGCGTGATTCATCAGGATGGTCTTTATGTATCGAATGTGTACGCGTACTACGCGTAGCTATGGGGGGTCGACAACACGAGCGTTCACTACAGCTATCCCTCTGGAATCGTTGTGGATGCGGGCGCGAGTATCAGCGGAGTGTCGCTCTATTTCGCAAACTCGGGATCGTGCTATGCCTCGGCTGACACTGAGGACCAGCTTGACCTATATGGATATCTGACAACGAACTGATCAGCCGTTGTGAATCTTCGGGCTGATACCCATGCGCCTTCGCCTGCTTATCTCCTCGGGGTGAAGGCACCTTTTCGGGATGCAGATCGAGTCTTTCAAGGCTCGCGACGCAAGAGGTAGAGGCCAACGAGAAACAGGGTTGCGCCGACGCCACCGAGGAGATAGATGGCGTGACGGTAGGCGGCCTGTACGGCAGGGGGCGTGGCGCGGGTGGAGTCGAGACATTGCGTGCAGCCCTGGGCGTGGGCCTGGACCGCGGTGAGGATGAGAAGAAAGCCAGCGAGCAGGAGCCAGCGGTGGGGTCTGGCGTTGTGGGTTTGGATCACTGACAGAACTCCAGCAGGATGAAGAGGAAGACCCAGAGGATGCCCATGACGTGCCAGTACCAGACGGTGGCGTCGACGGCGACCTGGCGCTTGGCGAGCTGGCGGCAGCGGGCGAGCATGACCAGCGCGGCGACGAGAGCGGCGATGCCGAGGAAGAGGTGAACCGCGTGGGTGACGGTGAGGAGGTAGAAAAAGTGGCTGCTGGCGTTGGAGTCGAAGAAGACGTGCTGCGCGGCGAGCTGGTCCCAGGCGACCCACTGGCCAGCGAGGAAGAGGCTGCCAAGCAGAAGCGTGGTGGAAAGCCAGAGGGCGGCGCGGCGGGAGATGGGACGGCCCAGGCCGATCCACTCATCCATCAAGTCCTGCTCGCGGAACATGCTGCGGCGCGCAGCTTCGGCGGTGACGGAGCTGACGAGAAGGACGGCGGTGTTGAGCCAGAGGATGGAGGGGATGCTGGTGGGCAGCCAGTCGTTGATGTAGCGGCTGTAGGCGTCGAAGTGGCCCGAGCTTTTGGCGACGAAGAAGACGCTGATGAGAGCGACGAAGAACATCATGTCGCCGCCGAGCGCAAAGAAGAGTCCGATGCGCGCGCGGGAGAGGCGTTCGCGGGGGCCGTGACGGCCTTGCGGACTGTCGCCCCAGTTATCACCGTCGCCGTTGCCGCCGGTGCGCTTGTCGGTTGGCGGACGGCGGCCTGAACCGTTATCGCCTTCGCCGACGCGGTCGCGGTCAGGGCGACGCGGGCGTCGGATCTCCGGAGGTGTGAGGATCGTCGGCATAGTTCCCCTTGGATGCCGCAACCGGCCTGCAGCTATAGATTACTCTCCTTCAGATGCAGGCTGCTGTGGAGGCGGCTCCCACTGTGGAAGGAAGGATGCGCCATCTTCGCTGTAATGGCAAGGACCGCGGAAGGTTGCGAGCGCGGGAAGGTCTTTGGAGGGTTCGGTGGGTTCATCGAAGGTGTGCGGGGCCCACTCCATGGTGGTCGCGAACCAGGGATTCGGGCCCGCACGGCGCGGCGAGCGGAGAGTGAGGATCAGGTTGATGAAGAAGAGGAGTTGTGCGAGGCCAAGCGCGATGCCGGCGCCGGTGATGTGCAGCTGAATCATCTGCGTGGAGCCGAGCAGCGCTTGTGCGGGCGCGTTGAGGCCGGTGAGGCGCGAGTAGTGGCGCGGCTCGCCGGCGAGGCCGCCGAGATACATGGGAAGAAAGGTTGTGTAGGCGAGGATGAGGGTTAGCCAGAAATGCCACTTGCCGAGCCGCTCGGAGAGGATGCGGCCGTGGGCGAGCAGAGGGAACCAGTAGTAGGTGGCGCAGTAGAGGCCGAAGATACCGGCCATCGCCATGATGAGGTGGAAGTGCGCGACGACGAAGAAGGTGTTGTGCAGGTACTCGTCGAGGATGGGCTGCGCGAGGATGGGGCCGGTGAGGCCGCCGGCGATGAAGAGCGAGACGAAGCCGAGCGCGAAGAGCATGGGCGTGGTGAGTGAGGGGCGCGAGCGCCAGGCTGTGGCGATCCAACTGAGCACCTTGGCGGTGGCGGGGATGGCGATGGCCATGGAGGCTGCGGCGAAGGCGGTGCCGGCGAAGGGGTTCATGCCGGCGACGAACATGTGATGACCCCACACCAGGATCCCGAGGAAGCCGATGAGCAGCGTGGTGACGATCATGAGGCGGTAGGCGAAGACGCGGCGGTGCGCGAAGTTGCCTATCACCATCGATGTCAGGCCCATGCCGGGGAGGATGGCGATGTAGACCTCGGGGTGGCCGAAGAACCAGAAGAGATGGAGCCAGAGCAGCGGCGAGCCGGAGCCTCGATGAGGGAGGAGGACGCTGTTGATGAAGTCGCCGCGCGGAAGGAAGAAGCTGGAGCCGAGGTGGCGGTCGCAGAAGAGAAGAAGCAGTGCGGCGAGCAGCACTGAGAAGGCCATGACGGAGAGCAGAGCGGCGGTGAGCCATCCCCAGACGGTGAGTGGGACGCGCGGCCAGGTCATGCCGTCGCAGCGGAGCTTGACGATGGTGGTGAGCAGGTTGACGGCGCTGATGGTTCCGCCGATGCAGAAGAGCGCGAGGCTGAAGAGCCAGAGGTCCTGCCCGAGACCTTCGCCGGGACCGGCGAGCGCGGAGGCCGAGAGCGGCGGGTAGGCTGTCCAGCCGGAGATAGGAGCGCCCTGGGGGACGAAGAACGCGACGAGGAGGACGACGAGCGCGCCGGCGGTCGTCCACATGGCAATCGCGTTGAGGCGAGGAAAAGCCATGCGGCGCGCGCCGAGCTGTGCGGGAAGAATGAGATTGCCGAAGCCTGACTGCGGAGCGACGGTGAGCACGAAGAAGAGCATCAACGTGCCGTGCATGGTGACGAGCGCGAGATACTCTTCGGGCAGAATGGGGCCGTGGAGCGGGAGTTGCCAGTCGGGCCAGGAGAGATGCACGCGCATTGCCCAGGAGAGGAGTGTGCCCAGGATGACAGCGATAGTCGAGATCGTGAGGTAGCCGAAGCCGATGTTGCGGTGATGCGTGGAGACGATGGCGCGGGCGACCTTGCCGATCCGAGCCCACTTTAGCGCGATGAAGCCGCGCGAAGAGGGGGCACCCAAATTTTGTGAGGGCGCGCTCATTGAGGATCTCCGGGTTGCTGGGCGGCTTGTTGCTCCTGTTGGTGAAGCCAGGCGTCGAACTGCGCTGCGGGAAGAACGCGCAGCAGCGCTTGCATGCGGTAGTGGCCCAGGCCGCAGACCTGTGTACAGAGGATCGCGTAGTCGCCGGGTGTCTGCGGCGTGAAGTGCAGATGCTGCGTCTGGCCGGGGACGGCGTTTTGCTTCAGGCGCATCTCGGGAACGCTGAAGCCGTGGATGACGTCGATGGCGCGGAGGGTGAGATCGACCTCGCGGCCCGCGGGAAGGACGAGTTGGCTGCGTACGATGTCGTCTTTGCCGTGCGTATCATTTGGGTCGATGCCAACGGGATTGCCTTCGGCGGGCGAGACCAGTTGGGGCTGCGTGCGGCCGAAGGTCTCGTCCGCGCCCGGGTAGCGGAAGTACCAGGCGAACTGCATGCCCGTGACTTCGACCTGCAGCGCGTCGGGGGCCGCTCCCACGTAGCGCTGCATGGCCCACAGGCTATGCGCGCGAACGCTGAGAAAGATGAAGAGTGCGGCGAAGGCGGCGAGCGGGAGGTATTCGAGGGTGAATTTATGAACGGGGCGATGGGTGCGACGGCGAGAGGCGAGTGTGCCGAAGAGAAGAACGTGCGCGAGGGCGACGAGTGCAAGCGCGATCCAGAGATTCAGCAGCAGTTGCGCGTCGAGCGCATGGCCGTGCTTCGCCGCGTCCACAGGGAGATGCCAGAAGCGGAGAGCCGCCGGGATCGCCTGCGTGGAGGGCATGAGGTGATTGTAGTTTGTTGGGGTTGTCCGGGTTTGCTACCAGTTCTCAGTTATGAGATATGAGCTATGAATTTTCGCGGACGATGTCGAGGAAGAGTTGATGGACGCGGCGGTCATCGGAGAGCTCGGGATGAAAGGTGGCGGCGAGGCTGCGGCCCTGGCGGACGAGCACCGGGTCGCCGTTGCGGTGCGCGAGGGCTTCCACATTTGTGCCGAGTCTACTGATGCGCGGCGAGCGGATGAAGACCATCTCCATGGGGCCACCGGGGAGCGTGGTGTCGGCGTGGAGGATGACGGAGTCGTTCTGGCGGCCATAGGCATTGCGCTCCACCGCGATGTCGAGCACGGCGAAGCTGCGCTGCGGCGGGTTGGTCACCTCCTTGGCGAGAAGGATGCAGCCGGCACAGGTGCCAAAGACGGGCTTTGTGCGGACGAAGGTGTCGAGCGCGGAGTAGAAGCCGGCGCGCTCGAGGTGTTTGAGGAAGGTGGTGGATTCGCCGCCGGGGATGACGAGCGCGTCGAGCGAGTTGAGGTCTTCGGGTTTGCGAACGAGGCACGTCGTTGCGCCGAGTTCGGCAAGGCGCTTCGCGTGAACGTCGAAGGCGCCCTGCAGCGCAAGGACGCCGATGAGGGGGATTTCAGTCACTGGATGGCCTACCAGCCGCGAGTCTGGAGAAGATCTTTTTCTGCTATGCCTGCGGCGGCGAGGCCTTTCATTGCGCTGGTGACGGCTTCGCTGGCTTCGGCGACGATCTTAGGGTCGTTGAAGTGCGTGGTCGCGATGACGATGGCCTTGGCGCGGGAGACGGCCTCGGCACGCTCTTGCTGCGATTTGGCGATGGCTGCTTCGTAGTCCTTGTGGTTGGGGAAGACGCTGCGGTCCTTATTGATCTCGACGTCGAGCGGCGTGGCGCGCTCCTTCATGAAGATGCCGGAGCCTACGAAGACGGCCTCTGCGCCCAACTGCATCATCAGCGCGGCGTCGGCCGGGGTGGCGATGCCGCCGGCGGAGAAGTTGGGCACGGGCAGCTTGCCCGACTTTGCGACCATGCGCACGAGTTCGTAGGGCGCGCCGTGAATCTTGGCGGCGTTGTAGAGCTCGGAGTCGTCGAGCACGGTGAGCTCGCGCATCTCGCGAACGATCTGGCGCATGTGCTGCACTGCGTGGACGACGTCTCCGGTGCCGGCCTCGCCCTTGGTGCGAATCATCGCAGCGCCTTCGGCGATGCGGCGGAGCGCTTCTCCGAGGTTGCGCGCGCCGCAGACGAAGGGCGTGGTGAAGGCGTGCTTGTCGATGTGGAAGGCCTCGTCGGCGGGGGTGAGGACCTCGGACTCGTCGATGAAGTCGACGCCGAGGGTCTGGAGGACTTGGGCCTCGGCGAAGTGGCCGATGCGGGCCTTGGCCATGACCGGGATGGTGACGGCGGCCATGATCTCCTTGATGAGCTTCGGGTTGGCCATGCGGGCGACGCCGCCTTCGGCACGGATCATGGCGGGGACGCGCTCGAGGGCCATGACGGCGGTGGCGCCGGCTTCTTCGGCGATGCGCGCCTGCTCGACGTTCATGACGTCCATGATGACGCCGCCTTTGAGCATCTCGGCGAGGCCGGTCTTGAGGCGAAGCGAGGGGGCTGAGCCGTTGTTGCTGCCGTTCTCGGTGGACATGAGAAACCTCTGCTGGCGTGGAAGGAAGAAAAGACGCCAAGGAGTAGTTTAGCAGCGAGCGGAGGCCGCCGGTTCCCCCAGCGCTGCATCGTGAGCCCACATCTCAGAGGCCGAGATGGGGGCTCCTGGGTTGGGGGTTACTGCTGTTTCGGCGCTCCCGGGATGCTGATGTCGAGCGGCGTGACCGGGCCGAGGTCTTTGAGCGGCGGTTCGATTTGAGAGGAGTTGCCGACGATGACGATCGCCAGCTTTTCAGGCTGCACGTACTTCTGTGCGACCCGGCTGACATCGGCGGCAGTGACGCGCTCGATGCCGGCGCGGTAACGCTCGAGGAAGTCGGGCGGGTAGCCGTAGACGGCCAGCGTGATCTGCTCCCCGAGAACCTTGTCGGGTGAGTCGTAGTTGAAGATGAAGGAGTTCAGCAGATCGTCCTTGGCGCGGCGCATCTCGGCTTCGGTGGGTGGCTCGGTGCGGAGGAGACGGACCTGGTCGAGCGTGGCTTTGGTGGCGGCGTCGGTCGAGACGCTCTTGGTGCCGAGGCCGACGGCGAAGAGGCCGGGGTGGTCATACGCCGCGCCGAAGCTGCCGCCGACCGAGTAGGCGAGGCCGAGTTTGGTGCGGACCTCCTGCACGACACGCGAGCCGAAGCCGCCGGAGAAGACCTCGTTCATCACGCTGAGTGCGTAGTAGTCTGGATTGCGCTCCTCGGTGCCGAGGCCGACCATGTAGACCGTCGATTGGTCGACGTCGCCCTTGTTCGCGAAGTAGAGGCCCGGCTTCGGCTCGGCGAAGTCCACCTTCGCGGAGACGAGCTCGGTTCCGCGTGGGATCGGGCTGAAGGCGGCACGCAGCTTGGCCTCCATCGCCTTCGTGTCGAAGTCGCCGACCACGCCGATGATGAGGTTGCTGCCGACGACGGTGCGGTCGTGCCAGGCGCGCAGATCGTCGAGCGTGACCGCGGAGACGGTCGCGATCTCCGGGATGCGGCCGTAGGGATTGGCTGCGCCGTAGGCGATCTCGACGGCCTCGCGTTGAGCGATTCCGGAGGCGTCATCGTTGCGGCGCAGAATCGCGGTGAGCTCGCTGCGCTTGGCGAGGTCGAGCTTGGACTGCTGGAAGTTGGGATGGAGCAAAAGGTCGAGCGACGTGGCGAAGACGCTGTCGAAGTCTTTGGCGAAGCTGTTCCAACTGACGGAGGTGGCGGCCTGGCCGCCGCCGGTTTCGATGCTGGCGGCTTTGGCGGCAAGCTGGTCGTCGAGCACGTCGCCGCTGGTGGTTGTGGTGCCGCTGGTCCGCCACGTTTCGCCGTAGAGCGAGACGAGGCCGACCTTGTCGGCGGGCTCGTCGCGGCTGCCGCCGCGGATGCGGATGAAGCCGGTGATGAAGGGAAGCTCGTGATCTTCTTCGAGGAAGAGCTGGACGCCGTTGGGCAGCGTGACGCGGGTGGGCTCGGCGGGTTTGAAGGCCGGCAGCGGCGGGATGCGGATGGATTTCCACGGCTGCGTGCCGGGGCGGTTCTGCAGGGGTTGCGTGGATTGCGGTGTCTGGGCCTGCGTGATGCAGGCAGGCGTGATGAGAAGGCTGACCACGAGAAGCGAGAGGCCTGAACGCGAGAGGGTGCGCGAAGTTAGATTCATTGCGCACCTCCTTTGCCGGCCGGAGCTTGTGGAGCGGTCGCACTCGGCTTCGCGGTCTTCGGCGCGACGGGCGGTGTGGGTTTGGTTGGGGTGGGTGCGGTGGCCGGCGGAGGCAGCGGCGCGGTTGCGGGCTTGTTGGAGGGCGAGGGAGGCATGGCTACAGGAGGCGAAGGACGGTGGGGCGGAGCGAACTCGACGCGCGCGCTGGTGCGGTTGCTCTCGACGAAGGTCTGCTGCGCGACGCGGCGGATGTCGGCTTTGCTGACGGCATCGATCTGCTGCAGCTCGCGAAACATCTCGCGCCAGTCGCCAAAGCGCGTCTGGTACTCGGCAAGCTGCGCGGCAAGGCCGGAGTTGTCATCGAGAGTGCGAAGGAGGTCGGCGCGGGCGCGCGTCTTGAAGCGCTCGAGCTCGGCGTCCGAGACGTCGGTGGTCTTCATCTCGTCGAGCTCCTTGTGAATCGCGGGCGCCATCTCTTCGGCCGTGTGGCCCTGCATGGGGACGGCGTAGAAGGCGAAGAGGCCGGGATACTTGACCCCGGGGAAACCGCTGAAACCCGCGGCGACAACGGCGATGCGCTGATCGCGGACGAGCGAGCGATAGAGCCGCGAGGTGCGGCCGTTGGAGAAGATGTCGGTGATGGCGTCGTAGACGGCGTCGTCCGGCGAGCGATAATCAGGCCGGTGGTAGCCCTCGAGATAGATGGGCTGCGCGGGCTCGCGGATGACGACATCGCGCTCGGCGGTCTGGGCGGGCTCGATGGTGGTCATGGGCTCGGGCCGCGGTCCGGCGGGGATGCGGCTGAAGTAGCGCTCGAGCATGGGTAGCGCTGTCTTGGTATCGAAGTCGCCGACCACCGCGACGACGATGTTGGCCGGTACGTAATACTTTTTGTGGAAGGCCGCGGCCTCGGTCGCGCTCACCTGCGAGATCTCGCTCTCCCAGCCCACGCCGGGGCGGCCGTAGGGATGAGCCATGTAGGCGGCGGCGAGAAACTCTTCGACGAGGCGGCCCTGCGGGGAGGAGTCGACGCGCATGCGGCGTTCCTCCTGCACGACGTCTCGCTCCTTATAGAACTCGCGCGCGACCGGCCAGCCGATGCGGCTGGATTCGAGATAGGCCCAGAGCTCAAGACGGTTGGAGGGCATGGACCAGAAGTAGTCGGTCGAGTCCTCACTGGTGGAGGCGTTGAGGCCGACCGCGCCGTTGGATTCGGCGATCTCGGAGAACTGGTTGGGGACGACGTATTTCTCGGCGGCGGCGGTGGCGTCGTTGAAGCTCTTCTTGAGCGAAGCAAGCCGGGCGGGATCCTGGCCGACGCGCTTGCGAAGCTCGGCGTCATAGGCCGCGTAGGCGGTCTCGACCTTATCGAGCGCGACCTTCTCGGCGGCGTAGTTTGTGGTGCCGATCTCCGTGGTGCCCTTGAAGGCGATGTGCTCAAACATGTGGGCCAGTCCGCTCTCGCCGCCGGGGTCGTTGGCGGAGCCTGCATTGACCTCGGTGAAGAAGCTGAAGACCGGCGCCTCGTGGCGCTCGCAGAGGACCAGCGTCAGGCCATTGGGCAGAACCTTGACGGTGGTGCGCGCTTCCAGCTGCTTTTCGAACGGGTCCTGTGCTCGCGGAGCTTTCGCGTCTTGTGAGTTTTGCGAGTTCTGCGAGTTCTGCGAGCTTTGCGCGCGGGCCTGCAGCGCAAGCATGGAGATCGCGAGCGTCAGCGCGAGTGCGAGCCAGCGGCTGCGAATAAATGAGGGCGCAGATTGGACAGCGGCATTCAAAGAGAGGGGATGTTGTTTGAGGCGAGCTTCGGAGACAAACACGTGGGCAGAACCCTCCAGGGAGTTGAATCATGGTCGCACGAGACGAGTGCAATTTGCGAGCGTCTTACGCGGAAGGAAGGATTGAAGAAGCTGAGGGCGTATCGCGCAGTGCGGGCTCGCGCGAGCGCTGCATCAGCCATTCCTGTGCGCCCAGGCCTTCGCGATGCGCGGGGCAGCGATAGGAGCCGTCGGGCTGCATCAGGCGCGCCTTCACTGTGTCGCGCAGATAGGCTTCGAGGATCTCGTCGCGGAGACGGTGGGCGGAGGCTTCGTCGACTACAGGAAAGACAACCTCGCAGCGCTCGTAGAGGTTGCGCGGCATCCAGTCGGCGCTTCCGGCGAAGATCTCGGCTGCGCCCGCATTCGCGAACCAGAAGATGCGGGTGTGCTCCAGGAAGCGGCCGACGATGGAGCGCACGCGGATGCGGTCGCTGAGGCCTCGAACGCCGGGGCGGAGAGCGCACATGCCGCGCACGATGAGGTCGATCTCGACGCCGGCCTGCGAGGCGACGTAGAGCGCGTCGATCGTTTTGGCGTCAAGCAGCGCGTTCATCTTGGCGATGATGCGGGCCGGTTTGCCGGCGCGAGCATGTTCGGCCTCGCGCGCGATCAGGGCCAGCGTGTCGGCGGCCAGCGTGATGGGCGCGACCTGCAGGGGGCGGTAGGTTTCGTCGCCGGTGTCCCACTCGGCGGTGAGGTAGCGAAACACGTTCTGCACGGCGGAGGTGAGCTCAGGCCGGCAGGTGAGCAGGCTGACGTCGGTGTAAAAACGAGCGGTGGTGGGGTTGTAGTTGCCGGTGCCGAGATGCGCGTAGCTGCGCAACTGGCCGTCCGGGTCGCGGCGAACGAGGAGCACGAGCTTGCAGTGCGTCTTGGAGCCGTAGATGCCGTGGAAGACCTGCACGCCGGCGTCCTCGAGCTCGCGCGCCCAGCGGATGTTGGAGGCCTCGTCGAAGCGAGCCATCAGCTCAACGACGACGGTTACGTCCTTGCTCTGCGCCGCTTCTTTGAGCGCGCCGAAGATGGGCGAGTCGGCGCTGGTGCGGTAGAGGGTCTGCTTGATGGAGGCCACCTGGGGGTCGGAGGCGGCGGAGTCGATGAAGCCTTCGACGGTGCTGTAGCTGTCGAAGGGATGGTGCAGGAGGATGTCGCGCTTGCGCATCTCATCGAAGATGTCGTTGGAGTTTTTGCTGAGCCGCAGCGGGCGGCCGTGGAACTCGGGGAACTTGAGCTCGGGCGACTTGAGCACGCTGTAGAGGTCGACGAGGCGCGAGAGGTTGACTGGAGCGGCGGTGGGGAAGACCTGCCAGGGGTCGAGCTCGAAGTTGATGCGCAGGCGCTCGACGATCTCTTCGGCGGCATTGGCGGCGATCTCCATGCGGACGACGTCGCCTTTGCGGCGGTTGTGCAGCTCCTCGCGCACGCTTTCGAGGACTGAGCGGCTCTCTTCTTCTTCGAGGTAAAGATTGCTGTTGCGCGTGACCCGGAATGCAGCCATGCCCAGGATCCGGTAGCCGCGAAACATGCGGCTGGCATGGGCTTCGATGAGCTCGTCGAGCAATAGAAAGTTGCGATGGCCGTTGCGCTGGGGAAGTGCGAGCAGCGTGGGCAGCGAGCGCGGAATGGTGACGGCGCCGAGAATGGCAGGAGCCTTGCTGCGCCCGCGGCGCTTCAGCCGCAGCAGCAGCGCGAGGCAGATTGCCTTGTTGAGCACGCGTGGAAAAGGATGGGATGGATCGATGGTGACCGGCGTCAGTAGCGGATCGACCTGCTGTTCAAAGAAGCGCGTCGCGAACTCGCGGTCGGCTTTGCCGAGTTGCTTCCAGCGGACAAGGCGGATGCCGATGGCGTCGAGCGCAGGGCAAAGGCGCTCGGTCCAGGCGGCGGCCTGCTCGGTGGTGAAGGCGTGAAGCTGTTCGCGCAGACGATCGAGCAGCTGGGTCAGCGTCAGACCACTCTCGTCGAGCGCCTGCGTCAGCTCGACGTCCTCTTCGATCTGCTGCAGGATGCCGGCGACGCGGATTTCGAGGAACTCGTCCAGGTTGCTGGCGGTGATGGCGAGAAATTTGACGCGTTCGAGCAGTGGGTTGGACGGGTCGTCGGCCTCTTCGAGCACACGCTGGTTGAACCTCAGCCAGCTCTCGTCGCGATTGAGGAAGCGGTCTTCGAAGGCCGAAGGCGAGGCGGGCGGATGGCCGTTCGGGCTGGGGCGGAGACTGGGCAGACCCGCCCGTTTGCGCCCGATGGAGGGACGCCGCCGTTTGATTGCTGTCGATCCTGCTGCCATAGGCCTCTAACAAGGGTAGCGCAAGCGTGGTCTTGAAAAGGTAAATATCCCAATATCAATAGATTGCGGAGAAATACAAAGGGCTGCCTGAGCAGGCAGCCCTTTGCGGTTGGGAGTGGATAGAGGTTCGGAAACTACTCGTGGCGGTGCATGTGCCAGCCAAGATAGTTGCTGGCGGCCTCGTAAACGGCGTCCGCGACGTGCGAGAAGTTGGCCGCGACGTGGTGCTCGAAGCCGTTCCTGCAGATGTAGTGCAGCAGCTTCTGCATATTGGGAATCTCGACCACGCCGGCGCCGCCGAAGGTGTTCAGCGGGTCGTCGGTGAAGCGGCCCTGGCCGACGTAGCCGGCGATGCGGCCCTCGAGATCGAGGGTGGAGAAGCGCGCGAAGCTCATGTCGCCCGCCTTGACCGTGCCGTCGAGCGTGCCGTGGGTGTTCTCCTTGCCGACGGTACCCGCGATGATGAGCTGGTAGTCCATCTTCACGCCCGGCTTGAAGAAGTGCTTAGGCAGGTTGGAGCAGTGGAAGCAGACAGCCTTGTTGGGGTCGTCGCCGTAGTTATTGTTCCAGTCCAGCAGCGCCGAGGGCGTCTCGCTGGCCAGAGCGAGGGCGTACATGGAGAGCGTGCCCATGGTGTCAACCTCGCAGGCCGAGGGAAGGAGCTTCTCGCTCATCATCGACATGATGGTGCAGGGAACCACGCCGAAGAACTCTTCCATCGAGGTCCAGCACTGGACGGAAGAGACTGTGAGCTCGTGCGCGGACATCCAGCGATCGATGACGACGCCGAGTTTCGACATCTTGAGCAGAGCTTCCTCGGGTGTGCTGTTGACGGGGATGTAGCTCTTGATCGCGGCGAGCTTCTGTTGCACGGCATCGTCGGAGTCGGGCAGCTTGGAGATGCCGCCGAAGACCTCGGAGAGGTCGAGCGTGTCGACGGTGATGCCGGAGTGCTCCAGCAGCTTTTCCGAGTAGCGGACGGTGTTGAACGCGGCCGGGCGCGCGCCGATGGCGCCGAGGCGCATGTTGCGGAAGCCGCGCACGATCCGGCACACGGCGGAGAACGAGGCGAGGTCGGCTTTGAACTCCGCGGAGTCCGGGGCTTCGGTATGCAGCGTGGTCAGCGAGTAGGGAATGCCGTACTGCTTGAGATTATTCGAGATCGACATCTTGCCGCAGAAGCTGTCGCGTCGGAAGGCGATGCCCATCTTGCCCGGCGTGTCCGGCGTGGCCTGGATGAGCACGGGTACGCGCAGGTCGGCGAGCCGGAGCGTGTCGGCCAGACCGCGCTCTTCGCCGAAGTTCGGCAGGGTGATAATGATGCCGTCGATTTCTTTCGCGTGATGCTTGAACAAGGCGGCGCAACGTTTTGCGTCTTCGTAGGTTTCAACTGCGCCGTGTGCGCTCTCTTCCGGCGTCAGCACGATCGGCTTGATGCCGGCGGCCTCCAGCGCGGCGATCATCTCCAGGCGGCCACTGGTGGCCAGGTGGCTGGGAAAGAAGCCGCGGTTTCCGACCACGACGCCCATTGTCATCTGTCTGCCCATTCTGCTCTTTGCTCCTCAACGTCAGTCGACTATGCCGGGAAGGCTCGCGCCTCCGGGGTTGATGCAGAATTGCCCTTAAACCTTGTCCTTATCTCTGCGACGGGGACGGTATTTGAAGCTGTAGAACGCTCCGAAGAGGAGCATCAGCAGCCCCCACCAGAACGTCGGATGCAGAGTGTGCAGCACCGTCGCGGGCTCATGGCCGCTGAACCACTCCCACGCGCCGGTCGGCAGCAAAACCAGGCCATACGCCAAAGTCATTATGCCGACGAAGAACCAGATGGAGAGCATCTCTCCGCGCCCCGTTCCCTCTGCCATGTTGAGCCTCCTGGTTAGTGAATAGTGAGTAGTGAATAATGAATAGTGAATAAAAACGGACCCGATGGTGCGAGTTCGCGAAGCTGGTGTCTACCAGAAGATGATGTTGAGAACCACGAAGACAGCGGCTACGAGGCAGGCCCAGAAGATCGGTTTCTGCCAGATCGTCGTTGCGCCGTCGTGCGGAATGACGGTGGCGCCGTAGACCAGGCCGTTGAGCTCGGCGTCAGACTTGGGCTTGGTCATGAGGCTGACGACGACAGTGATGCCGACGCAGATCAGCCAGCTCCACAGCGCGCGGTACATATCGTTCGCCATCGGCTGCGCATCACGCGAGAGTGCGATATGCGCCAGCGCGATGGCTTTGTGCGCCGCGCTTCCTGTGTTGGTGTAGATGAACATGCCGACGGACGCAACGGTCCCGGCCAGCAGACCCCAGAAGCCGCCCGCAGCCGTCGCGCGCTTCCACAACATGCCCAGAATGACCGTGCCGAACAGCGGAGCGATGAAGAAGCTGAACAGCGCCTGCACGTAGTCCATGATGGACGCCGCGTTCATCACCAGGTAGGCGGTGCCGACCGAGATCAGCATGCCGATCACCGTCGACCAGCGGCCCATCAGCACATAGTGCTTATCCGACGCGCGCTTGTTCATGTACGCGCCGTAGAGGTCGTAGGTCCAGACCGTTGAGAAGGCCGAGACGTTGCCGGCCATGCCGGACATGAATCCGGCGACGAGCGCAGTAATGCCCAGCCCCAGCAGACCCGGACCGCAGTATCGGATCAGCATGAGGGGCAGAACCTGATCGTAGGAGGACTGGCCGGTGTACTTGGCGACGTCGGCGGGAACCAGGTGATACGCCGCGTGGCCGTTGGTCATTAAACCAAGGGCCAATAGCCCGGGAAGAATGACGATCAGGGGAACCGCCATCTTGAAGGCCGCGCCAATGATCGGCGCCATCTTGGCCGCGCGCAGGTTGTGCGCGCTGAGCACGCGCTGGACGACAAGGAAATCCGTCGTCCAGTAGCCGAACGAGATGATCGCGCCCAGGCCGAAGACGATGCCGACCCAGTTGATGCCCATGGGGTTGTTCTTGAAGTGCCCCAGCGTCGACCACAGGTGGGTGTACTGGTTCGAATTCATGTTGATGGCGATGTTCGCCTTCAGCTTTGTCCATCCGCCTGCTTCGATCAGGCCAAGGATGGGGATGAGCGCCGCGCCCGCCCAGATGAGAACGAACTGCAGCACCTCATTGATGATGGCCGAGCGCAGGCCGCCCAGCATGACGTACAACGCAACCGTGGCCGCGCCCACCCAGATTGAAAAGGTGATGTTCCAGCCCAGCACCGTCTGCATGACCACGGCCATGGCGTACATGTTCACGCCTGACATCAGGATAGTCATGAAGGCGAAGCTGATGGCGGCCAGACCGCGCGCGCCCTCGCCGTAGCGAAGCTGCAGATAGCCGGGAACCGAATGCGTTTTGGAGATGTAATAGAACGGCATCATGACGATGCCGAGGAAGAGCATCGCGGGGATCGCGCCGATCCAGTACCAGTGCATCGCAAGGATGCCGTACTGGTACGCCGAGCCCGCCCAGCCCATCAGCTCCAGCGAGCCGAGGTTCGCCGAGACGAAGCTGAGGCCGGCGATCCAGGCGGTCATCTCGCGGCCGGCGAGGAAGAACTCTTCGCTGGTGTTGGTCGATCCTTTGACGTAGAAGCCAATAAAGACTACGACGGCAAAATAAAGCAGCAGAATGACGATGTCGACGGGGGAGAGGCGGATCAGTTGATGGTTGGCAAACAACATCATTGCGGCCAATGGCTGCATGGATCACCTTGAATGGGCTCCCGGAAGACGCGTTCCCCCGGTGCGGCTTTTTTGTGCTCCCGAAGAATGTGCCAATTGCGGCAACGAAAAACATTTCCGGGAACGCAGCCAATATACAGCATCGACAAGGGAGAGAGCTAGAGAAACCGCTTTCATCCACAGATTCCCGTGGTTGGAGCGTGGTTTCGTGTGGTGCGAAGGTGGTCCAGTCGTGGATCGAAACGTGGTGGCAATGCGGTAGATTCGATCGCGCTGCATCTAACCGAAGAGCGAGACAAGAACGCGGGAGGAGATTCGATGAAAGCTTCGTGGATGACAGCTCTGGTGCTGAGCGGACTGCTGGGCGCCGGAATGGCAGTGGCGCAGACGGCCGGGCAAGATATGAAGGACGCCGGTCACGACACCGCCGACGCCAGCCGGCAGGTGGCGCACAAGACAGCACAGGGAACGCGCACGGCGGCGCATGCCACTGCGCATGGGACAGTGGTCGCGACGCACAAGACGGAACATGGGACGGTGGTCGCAGCCCACAAGACCGAACACGGAACCAGGGTTGCTGCACACGATACGGCGCACGGGACGAGGGTTGCTACCCACAAGACCGAGCGCGGCGCCGTGGTAGCCACTCATAAGACAGAGCGCGGAACCGAAGATGCCGCGCACGATACGGCGCACGGGACGTCTGTGGCGGCGCACAAGACCGCCGATGCGAGCAAAACCGCAGGGCGGGATACGGTTCACGGAACGCGGCGGGCCATACACACCATCGACGGAAAGCCGGAGAGCGAGCAGAACCCGCCGCGCTAGGCCGTATCGATATATTCTCAATTTGCCAAGGGTGATAGACAGTGGGTTGCCCTTGAGAGCTCTGGCGCTTCAAATAGAAAGCAGATCTAGAAGCAGATCCTTCGCTTTCACCCGAGCGAGCAAATGCGCTCGCCGGGGGCCCCGATTCGCTCAGGATGACAATTTCATGGACGGGCTTCGATGGGCCGCGGAGCGCGGTTGCGCGCGAGGACGCCGGAGCATGCGGCCACCAAGGCGATCCAGAAGAGATCGGCTCCGAGCAGATGCAGGATCTGCAGCGAGATCGGCGCCAATGCAAAGAGGTCGGCGAGGCCGAGAGCTATTTGCAAAAGAAGAAGGCACGCGATCCAGCGCGCGGCTGTGGCTCGCAGATAAAAACAGAGAGCGGCAGCTGCAATCACGGCCAGCACTGCCGCTGCTGGGTGCAGCCAGCGCATATGGACCAGCAGCGGAGCCCCCGCGGCGAAGTCCTGCGCGAAGCCAATACGCAGCGACGGTGAAGGGAAGAGCGTGTCGGCCAGCGCGGCGACGGAGCCGGTTGCGCCGGTGATGATCGTCAGCCCCAGCGCTACCCACGCAAGTGAGCGCGCGCGGGTTGACGCGGGATGTGAGGTTGCGCCGCGCAGCCACCACCATGTGAGCGTGAAGGCAGCGAGCAGCAGCAGCGTGTTTGTAAAGTGGATGGACTGCATGATCGTGCGGGCATCGGAGGTGTTCTGGTCTACCCATCCATGGAGCACAAGTGCGCGACCGAGAAAAGCCTCGACGAGCAGCAGCAAAACAGACCAGACCGCAGCCGTGCGCGCGCGATCCCCCCGTCGGCGTGCAAGGAATGTCCAACCGAGCACAACCAATGCAAGCACCGAGCATGCTCCCGTAGTGGCTCGATGCGTAAACTCGATCAACGTCTGTATTCGGGGATGATGCGGCAGGAGACCGCCGTTGCAGAGTGGCCAGTTCGCGCCGCAGCCTGCACCCGAGCCTGTGGCACGCACGACCGCTCCCCACAGGATGACGAGAACCATAACCGCGACAGTAGCTGCGGCAAACGTAGGAAGCCCACGGCCTTCACGGACGGTGCGGATTGGGGAGTTCGAGCCCATAAAGAGATTGTATGGCGGGCTTGCGGGTAAAGCTGTCGTCATGGGTGAGACACCCGGCCCCAAACTGCGGGTTTCTCCGCTGCGGAGGACGATGAGGCCGTCCTGCTCCGGTCGAAATGACAGAATCTGGATGTTTGCGTCGACCCCACCCATGATGACGATGAAACTGCCGTCATGAATGGGGCACCCGGCATCGCCCTCGTCCTGGACGCTCCGGGAAGAAAAGCAGATCCTTCGCTTTCACCCCAGCGAGCAAATGCGCTCGCCGGGGACCCCGCTACGCTCAGGATGACAATCTTTGGAATTCTTTGCAGCGTGGAGCGTTCGCCAAAGTCATCTCCGCGTGATCGCGACGACAGTGATGTCATCCTCCTGGCCGAATTGCTTGACTGTGTCGGCGATGCTGGCCGCGGGTTGTGTGCTGATCTGCTGTGTGCGCTCGAAGCCGAATAACTCCTTGTGCGCGTTCTGTGCCTCCACGACTCCGTCAGAGATGAAGGTAAGGCGGTCGCCATCAGCGAACTCGTGCTCGGTCTCTTCGTAACGGCTCCCGGCGACGAGACCAAGCGGCAGCCCGGCTTCCACGGCCAGCTCCTTTCCATTCAGATACGGCGACAGGTGTCCCGCGTTGGCAATCATCAGCTTTCCCTCGCGTGTGAGCAGCGCGGCGCAGCACGTTACAAAACCTCCGGACAACTCATCGACGAGCTGGCGATTAAGCGCGGCCAGCACCTGCGACGGTTCGCGTGTCGCAATCTGTTTCAGGCCGCCGACGATGGCGGAGACGGTCATTGCGGCTTTCAGCCCTTTGCCGCTCACGTCGCCTACGACAACCAGCAACGATCCATCCTCGCCCGGCTGCACCTGGAAAAAGTCGCCGCCCACCTGCTGCGCGGGGAGATAGACGCTCTCAACGCTGAAGCCGGACGTGGAAGAAGGAGTTGCCGGAACCAGCAGTTGTTGCACCTGCCGCGCCTGCTCCATCTCCAGCTTCCACATCTCGCGTTGTCTCTGCCCATGCAGAAACCGCCGCAGCATCAGCAGCGTGATGATGGCCAGTGCCGTAAAGGTGACGAGGCGGGCGAAGGGAAGATCGAAGCCGAAGATCGACAGACTTCGATTCCAGATACCGCCGACAAGCAGGAGGGCCAGCAGCGATACGGCAGGCAGCGCCAGCCATCCTTCGAACCCGTTCTTGCGAATTCCCAGGAAGGCGATCACAACCAGCAGAACGCCGGGCACCAGCGCGAGCCCATGGCTGATCGGCATAAGCCATGCTGCACCATGAAGTGGAGCCGTGCCTCCATACGGCGAGCTCTGCTGTACGACCATGGCAACCGCCAGCAGAGTCAGCGCGGCCCCGGCGAAGCCGTACAGCCATGCCATGTACCCAGTGCGGCCCAGCCGGAACCAGTATCCCCAGAAGAGAAGCCACAGGCCACCCTGCACCGGAGGCAGAATCGAAAACAGAAACCACGCGTGCGAGTCTCCGCTTAACCACAGAGTATGAGTCTGTATGAGAGCAAGAGCGATGTAGAGCAGGCTGACCATGCTGCTGAGGCCGAGCCAGAGATAGGCCAGTTCGCCATGGTCCAGCCACAAGAGGCCGATGACAACCACGATTGCCAGCAGCTGGAACGCGATCTCCAGATACGCGCTTGCCTCTCCGTGAACGACGTCCCGCCAGTACAGCAACGGCACCAGCTCGACATGGCGGGCGTGCCCGAAGGTCGGCGGCTCATGTAGGCCACCCGGATACCGCTGCGATGAGAGCGTCGCCGGAGACATCCACACACGAATCGCGACTGTCAGCGTGGTGCCGGAGGGGATATCGCGGTCCAGCGTAAACGCTTGCGGCCGGCCAAGGTACCAGGTAACGCCCCTGGGCGTGAATCTTCCAAACTCTCCCACGAGGCGGCCATCGATGTAGATCTGGTAGGCGTCATCGAACTCGGGCGGGATGCAGATGGCGAGCGGCTTGCCGGCATTGCGGACATCTTCGTGTTCGCGATTGACGGTGACGCGCAGCCGGTACCAGGCGTAGCCGGAGTAGCCGGGGTAGCCCTGCATCGTCCATCCGGGCGCGAAGTAGATCGCCGCCTTGTAAGAGGCGCCACGGTAGGCGGCGATGTTTTGCAGCCGCGGTATCAGGCTTATCGTGCCCCAGGTGGAGTCGTCGAAGCTGGGGTTGGCCCATTGCGGGTTGTCGCCGGTGTGAAACTTCCACGGCCCGACCAGTGGGGCGATGGATTCGCCGAGCGTCACCGTCGACTGCGCAGGGGCGCTCGCGCTCGCTGCGAACGCAAGAGCGAGAAGGATCGTGGCGAAGATGGATCGAACGCTGCACATGGGCACGTTTCGCCGCCTGGGAAAGCATCAAGAGAGGGCTGCGGGGGTTATACCATGTGACCTCGCGAGGCGGGGTTCCGTTTCTCATTGACCTCGGCTGGATTCAAACCCGGCGCCTGCAACCGCGCTGTGCGAACACAATCTGTCGGACACGCTTCATCGCGGGCGGGTTGTTGCGCTCGGGGCGGCGATGATCTGCTTCCTTGTGGCCGTCCGTGTCTGAAAAGCCGCGGCTTGCGCAGGGTCAGTTGCCGGCGAGCTCGCGAGCGCGCTCGGTTGCGCGCTTTACCGCTTTGATGAGCGTCACGCGCAGGCCGCCCTCTTCGAGCTCGAGGATGCCGTCGACCGTGCAGCCGGCGGGCGTGGTGACTTCGTCCTTGAGCAGTGCGGGATGCGAGCCGGTTTCAAGAACCATGCGCGCGGCTCCGTAGGCGGTCTGTGCCGCGAGTTCGGTGGCGATCTCCCGGGGCAGCCCGACGTTCACGCCCGCCTCGGCGAGGGCTTCGAGGATGATGTAGAGAAACGCCGGGCCGGAGCCGGAGAGGCCGGTGACAGCGTCCATGTGGCGCTCGTCGACGACAACCACGCGGCCGACGGTCAGGAAGATCTTCTGCGCCAGCGCGAGCTGTTCATCGTTGGCGAAACGACCGCGGCAAAGTGCGGTGATGCCGGCGCCGAGCATCGCCGGTGTATTCGGCATGGCGCGAATGACCGCGCGCGACTCGCCCGCCGCGTCTTCAATGGCGGCCGTCTTGACCGAGGCGGCGATGGAGATGAGCAGCGCGCCGGGAGCCAGCACCGGGCTGATATCGCGGACCAGATCGATAACCTGCGTCGGCTTGACGGCGAGCAGAACGATGTCTGCGCCCGTCGCGGCGCGAAGGTTGTCTGTGCCGATGGTGAGGCCAAGCTTTTCGCTCAACGCCTGCGCGCGCAGATCGTGCGCGACGGTCGCGGCGATTCGGTTGGCGGGAAAGAGGCCGCTGCGCAGGAACGCCTGCACCAGGATGCCGCCCATCTTTCCGGCGCCAAGCACGGCAATGCGCAGCGAGCCGTCGGCGGTCTGGGCCAATTGGGCCGATTGCGCAGTCTGCCCCGATTGCTTTGGCTGCTGTGGAGAGCTCATGCGGCAAGGCTATCAGAGCACCCGCACCGCGGCATCATGGAAGCGTGTTATCCAGCCAGCGCAAGAGAGTTTTCGTGCGAGCCACTGGCTGAGGCTGCGTCGAGCATGCGATACAGCGTCGATCGGCTGATGCCGAGGATCTCCGCCGCCCGCAGCTTGTTGCCGTGGCAGCCGATCAGGACCGCGCGGACGTGCTCCTGCACGACGTGATCGAGGGGCACCATGCGGACGGGCGCCTCTGCCGGGACCGGTTCGCATTGGACCTGGGCAAGTGCGGCGTCCAGATCGGAGGCTGCGAGCGTGCGCTGCTGACGATTCTTGAGCAGCCAGGTCACCGCTCCGCGCACCTGGTCGAGATTGCCGGGCCACGCGGAATCGGCGGCATGGGCAAGAAAACTTGCATCGAGCTCCGGTGCCGGCAGCGCCAGGCGCGCGGCCTCGGAGAGAAGAAGATGGCTGGCCAGAAGCGGAATGTCGGCCGCGCGTTCACGCAGCGAAGGCAGCATCAGGCAGAGAGAGCCGAGCTGTGCGGCCAGCTCCGCGCTGAAAGAACCTGTACTGATCAGCGAGCGAAGGTCGCGCATCGTTGAGGCCACGACGGCGATGCGCCGATGACGGCGAAGCCGCAGAATGCGCAGCAGCGATTGCTGCCCGTGGGCGGAGAGGCGATCGACATCGGCTAGAAAGATTGAACCGCGCACGCCGCCTGCGAGCAGCGCGGCCGGGTTACGAAGTTGGCGGTCGGCCTCGGAGCCATGCAGCTTGAGAAGCGGCGTATCGGCGAAAGACGAGAGATCGTGCAGGGCCTGGGCGACGGCTGTCGCTCCGCTGCCGGCTTCGCCGCACAGCAGCGCCATGCGAAAGTGCGGCGCCAGCACGCGAATCTGTGACCACAACCGCGCCATCGCGGCACTGGGCCCCAGAAGGCACTGCGCTGTGTCGCGAAGATCGACAGTCGAGGGACGGCCAAACGACTGGGCGGAGGAGAACGGGAGCACGCGCGTCAAGGGAGTCATACGCTGGATGTATCGGCGTGTGGGAAAAATACTTGAGAGAAATGTTGTTAAATGCAACAGGGAGGACCGAAGCCCTCCCTGTATGGAACTGCTTACTTTTTAAGTGCCTTCTTAAGCAGCCGAAGTCGCGCAGTAGGTATCGAACGCGCGCGTCAACTCCTGCGCGATGGCGGGGGCAGTCGAGGTCTCGATCGCCGAGCGCTGCATCAGGTAGACAAGCTGGCCATCGCGCAGAATCGCGATCGCCGGTGACGTCGGCGGGTGGCCCTGGAAGTAGCCGCGAGCGCGCTCGGTAGCCTCGCGATCCTGGCCGGCGAAGACGGTGACGGCCTGGTCGGGTTTGGTGCCATGCTGCAGCGCGAGACGAACACCGGGCCGCATCTTGCCGGCCGCGCAGCCGCAGATGGAGTTGACGACCAGCATGGTTGTTCCGGGCTGCGCAACGGCGGCGTCGACGTCCTCCGCGGTGCGCGCTTCCTTGATGCCCGCGCGGGTAAGCTCCTCGCGCATGGGGATGACCATAAGCTCTGGGTACATTGCCTGCTCCTTAAAAAACTTCTGCTTCGATTGTACGGCACCTTTCACCGCACCGACCGATACCCGCCCGCAACGCCCTGCGGCGAGAGCACCAGCTGGTAGAGCTGCAGGTCGCGCGCGCGGAAGGCTCCGGCGCAGCTGCGCAGATAGTAGTCCCACATGCGCGCGAAGCCGTCGTCGTACTGCGCGGAGAGTTTGCCGGCGTCGAGCGCCGCATGAAAGTTGCGGTGCCATGCCATCAGCGTGGGGTTGTAGTACGGCCCGAAGTTGTGCACGTCCTCGATGACGAAACGCCCCTCTGTTGCCTCGCCGATCTGGCGCAGCGACGGCAGCATGCCGTTGGGGAAGATGTGCGTGCTCATCCACGGATCCATCGTGATCGTCGACTTCACATTGCCGATGGTGTGAAGCAGAAACAGGCCGTCATCCTTGAGGCTGCGGCGCGCGACATCGAAGTAGGTGCGATAGTTCTTCACCCCTACGTGCTCGAACATCCCGATCGACACAATCGCGTCCACCTGCCCGTTGAAGGAGCGGTAGTCGCAGAGTTGGACCTCAACGGGCAGGTCGCGGCACAGGATCTGCGCATACTTGGCCTGCTCTGCCGAGACGGTCAGCCCTATGACCTTGACTCCATAGGTCTCGGCCGCATACTTCGCGAAGCCGCCCCAGCCGCAGCCGATCTCGAGCACGGTCATGCCTTCGCGGAGATCGAGCTTGCGGCAGGTGAGGTCGTACTTGGCCTGCTCGGCTTCATCCAGCGTGGCAGCCTTCTTCCAGTAGCCGCAGCTATAGGCCATCGTCGGCCCCAGCATGGCCTCGAACAGATCGTTGCCGAGATCGTAGTGATGCCGGCCTACATCGAAGGCTCGCCCGATGCTCTGCATATTGGCCAGCCGGGCGCGTGCCGTACCCAGCACCTGAGGCAGAAAGAGGCCCGCGCGTCTGACCGCGCCGGATTGCAGGACGCGGCAGAAGAACTCGTCCAGACAATCGCAGTCCCACCAGCGATCGACATACGCATTACCCAGACCGAGTGTGCCCTGGTGGCGCACCCGCCTGAACAGATCGGGGTTGTGAACCTGGATGTCGTACGGCTGGCTGCCGTTCACGGTAATTCCGGCCGGCTCCATCAGCGATTCAAACCACGCCCGGGCGCTCGTCGAAATGACTGCACTGCGAAACCTCCTTACGGCAGGGCGTGCGGAGGGCAGCGAGGGAAGAAACTCCGCGCGGCCAAGTTCGGTCTCTTCGTGCAGGCTCAGGTGTGTCGTAAAGTGGCTCATGACTTTTTTCGACCTCCGGGCTTCGTGTGTTGGGGCACCTTTAACTCTTGCCTTTATTCTGTTCGTTGCAGCCCCCGGTCAGACCGTTGCTCAGGCGAATCCTTCTCAGCCTCCTGTCATCGCCACAAAGTCCCAGCGCGGCTTCGACGCGACGATCGGGCCCGAAACACTGCACGTTGTCGTCTGCTCGGAATCGATTGTTCACATCATCACGCGACCGCACGGCGGCGACGCCGCACATCCTCAGCCCTGGCTGCTGCCTGCTGCACAGTCCTGCCCCGGCACCGAGTTCACCTTCGTGCAGGACGCCAAACAGGCGACGCTTTCGACCGCAAAGTTGAAGGTGGTGCTCTCGCTCACCCGCGGAGATCTCTCCTACGCGGCCGTTGCCGGGAGACCGCTGCTCAGAGAGAGCGGGGCCGAGCCGCGCAGCTACACGCCTGTCACGCTCAACGGCGAATCCACTTACCACATCATCGACCGCTTCGCTCTCAACGGCAGCGAGGCTATCTATGGTCTGGGGCAGCATCAGAGCGGCATGTTCAACTATCGCGGTTCTACCGTTGAACTGGCGCAGAACAACACCGACATCGCGATTCCATTTCTTACCTCGACCAACGGCTTTGGCATTTTGTGGAACACCGCGTCGTTTACCTATGCGGACAACCGCTTTCCGCCGCTGCTCCAGTTCGACACCATGGCAGGCGACGGCGTCGACTACTTCCTGATCTACGGCCCCGAGATGGACGACATCATTCACGGATATCGCGTCCTGACCGGTCACTCGCCCATGCTTCCGCGCTGGGCCTACGGCTTCATTCAATCGAAGGACCGCTACACCTCGCTCGACGAGATCTCTTCGATAGCCCAGCAGTATCGCCGCGAGCACATCCCCATGGACGTCATGGTGCAGGACTGGTTCTGGTGGAAGCACAAGGGCGATCCTGTGTTCAATAACAACTACCACGATGTGCCGGAGGCGCTCAAGAAACTTCACGGCGAGCACGTCCACACCATGATCTCCACCTGGGCCATGTTTGACACCGACTCCGACACGTACAAGAAGATGGACGCCGAAAACCTGCTGGTTCCCCGCGCGCACGTCTATGACGCCACCAACCAGCGGGCTCGCGATGTCTATTGGGAGAGCCTTCCGGGCAAGCTCTTCGCCGAGGGATGGGACTCCTTCTGGCTGGACAGCGCCGAGCCCGAGGAGTACTGGCCGCACGTCGGCGACGCCATCCTTCGCGACCGCAACATCGCGCTTGGAAACGGCGCTATCTATACCAACATCTATCCGCTGATGCACAACGAAGGCATTCAGCAGCACTGGCGCGCGACCACGGATCGGAAGCGCGTCTTTCTGCTCACGCGCTCGGCGTTTGCCGGGCAGCAGCGCGTCGGCGGCACGGTCTGGTCGGGCGACGTCTACAGCAGCTTCTGGGCGCTCTCGCGCCAGGTGCCCGCCGGGCTCAACTATGCGCTCTCCGGCATGCCCTACTGGACCACCGACATCGGCGGCTACTTCCCGCTCTATGACGGCCAGAGCAGCGACCCCGCCTATCAGGAGCTGTATCTGCGCTGGTTCGAGTTCGGCGTCTTCTGCCCCATCTTCCGCACTCACGGCCACCGCCCGCACAACGAGCTCTGGTCCTACCCCAGCATCGAGCCCTCGCTGATCGAGTACGACAAGCTCCGCTATCGCATGATGCCCTACATCTATTCGCTGGCGTGGCGGGTCTCGAGCGACGACTACACCATCGAGCGCCCGCTCGTGATGGACTTCCGTGCCGATCCCGCGACCTGGAACATCGGCGACCAGTTCATGTTCGGCCCTGCGCTGATGGTGAATCCTGTGACCGAGGCGAAGAGCACCGCGCGCCGCGTCTATCTGCCCAAGAACGCGCAGTGGTACGACTTCTGGACAGGAGCGAAGACCGAGGGAGGCCAGTTCCTTCAGGCTGCCGCGCCGCTTAATCGCATCCCGCTCTACGTGCGCGCCGGCTCCATCCTTCCTCTCGGCCCTGAAGAGGAGTACGCCGACGAAAAGGTGAACGCCCCGATCGATCTGCGCATCTTCCCCGGCGCCGATGGAACCTTCACCCTCTATCAGGATGAGGGGGAAAACTACGACTACGAGAAAGGGAAGTCCTCCACCATCGCCCTCGCGTGGACCGACGCCGGTCGTACTCTCACCCTGGGCGCGCGTCAGGGAAGCTACCCGGGCATGCCCTCCCAGCTGGAGTTCCGCATCGTGCTGGTGCGTCCCGGCCACGGAGTGGGCGAGCCCGAGGCATCCAACCCCGACAAGGTCTTCACCTATAACGGCTCGGCGATGAAGATCAGTTTGAGATAGATTGCCGTTCTCCAGCCGCTCGATGCAGCAGTGCGCGCACCTCGTCATCGCTGGTCTGCGCAAAGTTCCTGTACCACTGGCCCACGGCCACAAACTCAAACGGCGTGTAGAGGCAGAGCGCCGCATCCGCTTCCTTGTCCAGCTCCTCGCACGTCGACCGCGCCGCCACCGGCACGGCCACGACAATTCGTTTCGGATGCTCCTGCCGCAAAGCGGCTACAGCCGCGCGCATCGTGTAGCCCGTGGCGAGGCCATCGTCAACCAGAAAGATCGTCCGGCCGCTCACCTCCAGTGGCGCACGCTCTCCCCGATAGGCGCGTTCGCGCCGCTCCAGCTCCTGCAGCTCGCGCGCCGTCGTCTCTTCCATCTGCGCCGGGGTGATCCGGAGAGCTTCGACAACCTCTTCGTTCATCACGCACACGCCGCCGGAGGCGATGGCTCCCATGGCCAGCTCCTCGTGCCCGGGCGCGCCGAGCTTCCGCACTACAAAGACATCCAGCGGAGCGTGCAGCATGCGCGCGACCTCAAACCCCACCGGAACGCCGCCGCGCGGCAACGCCAGCACCAGCAGCGCCTCCTGCTGCGACTTTTGGGCGGCGAGCTCCTGTTGGACGAACTCGCGAAGCCGCGCGCCCAGGCGCTGTCCCGCCTCGACGCGGTCTTGAAAGAGCATCGCCGGCCTCCCTCCTCGTTCGCAGGATGCAGCCCGGTCGCGCCGGGTGGCCGACTGCACCCGGCAAAATGATCCCAAAGGGACATTTTCTCCCTTAAAGTTGCGACGTAGTGCTGCGGGGATAGATAGCTGAAGGCGCAGCCGGTCGTCTTCGCGCCCGATCGTGATAACCAAAGTAGGGAATCGAGAGTGGGCCTCCTGAGCTCGCGCTTGCCGCCGCAAGGCTAAAGGGTTCTCTTATAGGTGGCTGGCAATAGTAGAAAGGCTCTACGAAGCCATCTCACTCATTTGTATCGGCGTCACCCGCGCCTTCGGAGGCGGCAGGCTGCGGGGAAGAACCTGCAGGTTGGCCAGCAGCGCCTCGGCCGGCATCGGCCTTCCGAAGAAGAAGCCCTGGGCGCGATCGCATCGCCGCCGAGCCAGGAAGGCGCGCTGCTCTTCCGTCTCCACGCCCTCGGCGACCGCCTCGATGCCCAGCCCGTGGGCCATGGCAATCATCGTTCGCACGATGGACGCAGCGTTAGGATCCTCGGGGCACTTGGAGACGAAGCTTCGATCGATCTTCAGCCGGTCCACCTTGTGCTCCAGCAGGTACTTGAAGCTGGAGAAGCCGGTCCCAAAATCGTCCAGAGCGATGCGCACGCCCAGCGAACGCAGACGGCTCAGCGCCTCGATCGTGTCGGGCGAGCTGATCATCAGGGTGTACTCAGTAATTTCCAGCTCCAGGTCGGCGGGGGCCAGACCTGATCCGCGCAGCGCGCGCTCCACCAGCTGGGTGATGTTCTGCTGCACAAACTGGCGCGGCGACAGGTTCACTGCGATCATGATGCGCCGTCCCAGGCGCTCCTGCATCTGACGGCCCTCGATGCAGGCCCGCTCGATGACCCACTGTCCCAGCTGCAGGATGAATCCGGTCTCCTCGGCCGTGGTAATGAACTCGCTCGGCGCCAGCAGGCCGCGCTGCGGATGCCGCCAGCGCAGCAGCGCCTCCACGCCCTGGAGCTCGCCCGTGCGGCAGTTCACCAGCGGCTGATAGAAGAGCACCATCTCGTCGTTAGTCAACGACTGGCGCAGATGCGCTTCCAACTCCAGATCGTCCGCGCCGGCCTCGACCAGCGCATTGGAAAAGACCTGCAGGCAGTTGCGGCCGCTCTGCTTGGCGGCATACATGGCCGCGTCAGCATGGCGCAGCAGCGAAGCCGTATCGTCTCCCCAGCGCGGGAACAGGCACAGCCCCATGCTGGCGGTCACAATCAGCTCTCTGTGGGCCAGGTGCAGCGGAACCTGCAGCTTGCCGGCGATGCGGCCGGCCGCCTTCACCGCGTCCTCCTCCGACCGGCAGTTCGGCATGATGACGATGAACGTATCGCCGCTGGCCCTCGCAACCGTATCCGTGCAGCGGACCGAACGCCGCAGGCGCTCTGCCATCAATACCAGCAGCTCATCCCCTACACCATGTCCAAGCGATTCATTGATGCGCTTGAAGTTGTCCAGGCCCACCGACAAGACCGCCAGAGGCTGCTCGATGCGCCGCGCCTTTGCCACCGCCTGCTCGAGCTTCTCGCGCAACTTCATGCGGTTGGGAAGTGCAGTTAACGCATCATGTTGCGCCAGAAATGTAATGGAATCGATGAGCTTCTTGCGCTCCGAGATGTCATACGCCGTGGTCAGATATCCGGTCACAGCGCCGCTCTCGCCGCGCAGCGTCGTCAGCGACACGTGCACCGGGACCCGGGTTCCGTCCTGGCAGACGTAGTGCCAATCGGCCTCCGCGCTGGCCCGCTGTCCCAGCGAAGAGAGCAGGGATGAGAACGTCGGCGCCGGCGCCTCGCCCGCGGCATCGCGCCCCGGGGTTCCAAGACGGTCGCGCAGCTCGTCAGGGTCGTGCAGCTGTACCAGTGAAAGCTGGCCCACCAGCTCTTCGCTGCGATAGTGCGTCAGCCGCTCCGCCGCCGCATTCATGGCGGTGATCGTGCCCGTCGCATCGGTGGCCAGAATGGCAAACGGCGCATCCTGGATCAGCGACTGCGAGAAGCGGTGCAGTTCGTCCACCTGCCGCTGTTTGGAGCGCTCGCCCGAAAGATCGTGCAGGGTCACCGCCACGCCGCTCTGAATCTTCATCGCGCGCAGGTCGAACCACAGCTCATCGCCGGCTTCGCTGACATAGCGAATCTCTCCGGCATAAGGAAGTCCTGTGCGCGCCACCTGCCGCAGCCGCTCAAACAGGCTGCTCTCGGGCAGCGTCGGCAGCACCTTGCTCAGCTGCGTGCCGATCAGGTCGCGCCGCCGCATCAGCAGCAGCTTCTCCGCATTCGCGTTCGCAAAGCTGAAGCGGAAGTCGACGATCTTGCGCAGTTTGCCGCGCTCGCATTCAAGAATAAAGAACGCCTGCCGCCCGGTTTCGGCAGCGGAGAGAAAGCGCTCCTGCGCCTGTTCGGCCGCCATGCCGAACTCCGCCACCTTGCGCAACAAGGGCAGCAGCAGAAGTACACCGGCCGCCAGCACCAGGGAGTTCAACGCCGCAAACGGTTCTGGATGGGCTGGACTTCCGCGGCCCAAATCGACAAGGTCCAGGAGCCGTCGAATGCCGCAGAAAAAGAGGACAAACGCGAGTCCGCCGGCTGCCATCTGCAGCATGCCGTGCTTCCGCATCGACCAAGCCAATTTGCCCAGTACAACGCAGGCCAGGGCGCAGGCCGTCAGCGTCAAAACGTCAGCGCCGGCGCGCAACCATAGCAACGTGGCTGCCGTAGAATCGCCCAGCAGCTGGCCTAGCCAGCCGTTCTTCCAAAGTCCCAGTTCAGCGATGAGAGCCAGCACCACGCACACCGCCACGCCAACATTCAGAAGCTGGTCACGGCTGCGATTAGACTCGGCGGCGCTCTGCATTGATTCTTTCTAGTAAGAGGGCGCTGCCCCTGAAGCAGACTCGGCAGGGACCGGGGCAGGCTCAATCAGGAACGTACCATCGCCGTCGCTGGTTTGTAGCTCTATTTTCTGTTGCTTTTAGGGTGTTGAACATGACGCATCGGTTGTAGGATGTGCCGAAAAGGCCGTCGTTACTGTGTGTTTCCTGCACACCGGCCACCGCAATTCCTCAACCGGGGCAGGTAAGTAACGAGGTTCTCCCATTTACTCGCCTTTACTCGCCATAGGGCACCCAGATGTTCTTCACCTGCGTCGCGTGGCGGAGATACCAGCGGCCCTCAGCCTGTTTGGGATCGAACCAGTCCACCGCGACTCCCTCATTCGTCCACACCTGTTTCAAATTACCAACCGACCCCAGCTTCACCAGCACCGACGACGCCTCATCCCGGAAGCTCCAGATCGCGTCTACGTCATCATGCTCGGCCAGCGTCTTGCCCAGCTCGGTCGGTTTGCCCGAGACAAGATTCACAACGCCGCCTGGCAGATCGCTCGTATCGAGCACCTGATACAGCTCGCCCATCAGCGTCGCGCAACGCTCGCTCGGCACGGCGACGACCGCATTGCCCATCGCAATCGCCGGAAAAATTAAGGACAGCAATCCCAGCAGCGGAGCGTCGTCCGGCGCCAGGATGCCGACAGTGCCAATCGCCTCCTTCATCGCCAGCGTCACCATGCGGAACGGCGGATTGTGCACCGAACCCTCGAACTTGTCACACCACGCCGCATACGAGAAAGCCCGCTCGACCGAATAATCGAACTCGATCGCTGCCTGATCCGCGCCTACAAACGCCGCCAGCTTCGCGACGATCTCCGCGTGCCGCTGCACCAGATTTTCGGCGATGTAATACAGCACCTGCGCGCGCAGATGCGCCGCGGCCTTCGCCCACTTCGTCCCCGCAGGCCGCGCCGCCTCCACAGCATTGCGAATGTCCTTGCGATTTCCCAGCGGAGCCTCGCCGACGAGCTTTGCATCGCGCCCATACACCGGAAAGCTGTACCCCGAATCGGGCCGTGCCTGCTTGCCGCCGATGTACTGCTTCACCGTGCGGTCGATGCCCGGCGCATTGTGATCTCTGATCTCTGTTCTCTCATCCCTCTCCACTGGCTCCGTCACCAGCTCCACCTTCGCCTTCTCCCCATGTGTCCACGCCGGCACGAGGTACTCAACCATCCCCTCCTTGCCGCCCTCGCGCCCATAGCCACTCTCGCGATACCCGCCAAACCCGCACGCCGCGTCAAACAAATTCGTCGAGTTCACCCACACCACGCCGGCCTTCATCTGCGCAGCGACATCGAGCGCCACGTTGATGCTCTCGCTCCACACGCACGCAGCCAGGCCATAGGTCGTATTGTTCGCCAGCTCCACAGCTTCGGCTGGCGTACGGAAGGTCATCGACGCCAGCACCGGCCCAAAGATCTCCTCCTGCGCCACCGTCGAGCTAGGATGCACATCGGTCAGCAGCGTCGGCCGCAAAAACAATCCCTTGCTCGGAATCGGCATCTCCGGCTGCCAGCACGTCGCGCCCTCCGCGACGCCCATCGCAATCAGCTTCACAATGCGGTCGTACTGCACCTGATCGACAATCGCGCCGATATCGACCGCCTTGTCTAAAGGCGACCCAACTCGCAGCGTCTCCATCCGCGCGCGAATCTTCTCATACAGCCGCTCCGCCACGCGCTCCTGCACCAGCAGCCGCGACCCCGCGCAGCAAACCTGCCCCTGGTTGAACCAGATGCCGTCGACCAAGCCCTCAACTGCCGAATCCAGATCCGCATCATCGAACACAATGAACGGACTCTTCCCGCCCAGCTCCAGCGACAGCTTCTTGGCCGTCTTCGCCGTCGCCTTGCGAATGATCCGCCCCACCTCGGTCGATCCGGTGAACGCAATCTTGTCGATCTCCGGATGCTCGACGATCGCCGCGCCCGTCCGCCCATCGCCGTTGATGACATTGAGCACGCCCTTGGGCAGCCCAATCTCTTCGGCAATCTCGGCCATCGCGATGGCAGTCAGCGGCGTGTACTCCGCCGGCTTGATCACCACCGTATTGCCTGCCGCCAACGCCGGAGCCACCTTCCACGCAAACATCAGCAGCGGAAAGTTCCACGGAATAATCTGCCCGACGACGCCCACCGGCACATAGCCGCGAAACTCCTCGCCGTCGAAGCCACTGCCAGCCCCGCCAGACTCCAGCGTGCCCAGCAGCTGCGCCCACCCGGCATGGTGATAGAAGTGCCGCGCCACCAGAGGAATATCGATATCGCGCGACTCTCGAATCGACTTCCCATTGTCCATCGACTCCAGCACCGCGAGCCTGCGCGAGTGCTTCTGCACCTGCCGCGCAAACGCATACAAGTAGCGTGCCCGCTGATGCCCCGTCAGCGCCTGCCATCCCGGCAGCGCCGCCTTCGCCGCCTTCACCGCCCGGTCCACCTCTGTCGCATCGGCGGCATCCACCGTAGCCAGCACGTCACCCGTCGCAGGATTCTTCACCGCGAACGCCCTCAAGCTCGCGCCCTTCGTAGCGGAACCCGTCGGCGTAAACGCCCCATCGATAAAGTGCCCAAAGGTGCGCTTATGAGCGTCGAGCCACCGGTTCACCTCACCCGGATCCTCCGGCGCTGGACCGTATTCCATCGAATGAAACTTCTCCACTATGCTGCTTGCCATGCTTTCGCCTTTGCCTTTCTTTCTGTCATTCCCGCAGGTAATCTGTTGTTGCTTTTGCCGTTGTGTATCTGGCAAGCGCGATTCATCCTGTGGCGTGTAACGGGATTGCTCTTAGAGCCTGAACCGTATTCGTCATATCAACGAGTTGAGCGCTGTCGAATCCCATTCGATCATGTGCGACCCAATGCAGGTATTCGGCCAATTCAGAATCAGGTGCTGCTGACACAAGCAGTTCATAAACGCGACCAATGTAAAGGTCGTATTCATCCTGTGCGTTTGGCTCCTCCTTGACTCCGATAGGGTCCCAAACATTCAGAAGAACATCATGAATCCCCGAATACAATCTTCCAGCTTCCGCTGCATGCAATTCCATAAACTTCAACTCTTGCTGTGCAGTTGATTCAGTGCGAGCAGCATCTTGAAGACGATGCCGACGAATAAGAACATATCGTGCCGCACCACCTAATCCGAATAGGATGAGCACCCTGAGCGCGTATGCATTGCTCCCTAACCCGTGAACAAAAAAAGTAGCAATAAGGATAATTACGACTGCAAAGAAGCTTGTTAGTGCGAGTCGAAATAAAGAAATTGACTTGCGTCTTGTCTGCTGCGCTGCATCGAGCTTTGTTTTGGCGTCTTCTAGATAGCGGTGGTCGAACTCAAGAGCATCAAAGGTAGGTTCGTACATCGTGTACGTGCCGGGCTGTGGAGTTGACTCCATCATGATTACCTAACTCTCACGCAATCGGGTGCCGGTACGTCGCGCTGTACCTTCCCGTCACAAAGTGCTCCAGCTGCCGCTCGATATCGCCGAGCATCGAGCTCGCCCCATACCTGAATAAGGTCGGCTCCAGCCACGGCCTGCCGAGCTCATCCTTCATCGTGGCCATCCACTCCATCGCCTGCTTGGCGCTCTTGATGCCGCCCGCCGGCTTGAACCCGACCGCCATCCCCGTCCGCTCCGCATACTCACGAATCGCGCGAATCATCACCAGGCTCACCGGCAGGGTCGCATTCGTAGCTTCCTTGCCGGTCGAAGTCTTGATAAAGTCCGAGCCCGCCATCATCGCCACCCAGCTCGCCCGCGCGACGTTTCTCAAAGTCAGCAAATCTCCTGTACCTAAGATCGCCTTCATGTGCGCCGCGCCGCACGCCTCCTTGAACGCCGCGACCTCGTCATACAGCGCATTCCACTCGCCATTGAAGACATGCGCGCGTGTAATCACAATGTCGATCTCGCTCGCACCTGCCTCCACGCTCCGCCGAATCTCAGCCACGCGCGTCTCCAGCGGGCTCAGCCCGGCAGGGAAGCCCGTCGACACCGCAGCCACCGGAATGCCCGAGCCCTCCAGCGCCTTCACCGCCGTCTCCACAAACGCGTGGTACACGCACACCGCACCCACGTGCAGCTTCAGCTCCTCAATCTTCAGCGCCTTCACCAGATGGTCTTGCAAGGGTTTGCGCGCTTTTGCGCATAGACGCTTGACCCGCTCGGCCGAATCATCGCCGCTCAGCGTCGTCAGATCCATACACGCAATCGCGCGCAGCAACCATGCCGCCTGCCACTCCTTCTTCACGCTTCGCCGCGTCCCAATTGTCCCCGCCCGACGCTCCACCGCGCTCGTATTCACCCGAACCTCTTCCACCCATTCGAGGTTCAGCGGCATCTTCCGGTTCGGCTCCAGCGCGTGCCCGTGGAGCGTTACCGTTGGTGCCTTTTCATCCACTCTCACCGTCTCATCCGTCTTCACGGCCATAAAGATCTCCATCCGGACCCAAACAACCCGGCCCGCCAGAAGACCGGCAGGCCGCTACTGCTAGAACCAAGAGTGTATACCCGCTCGTTGTCGTACACTCGTTCCTCGTGAACCCCTCGCCCAGCCGAACGCCGCGCCCTCTGCCCGTAGGCCCGCGTACGCCAACAGCAGCCTCACACCTCGATCCAAGAGAGCCATGAAGCCGCGAAGCTCAACCCATCCACGCCGCATCCTCGTCACCCGCTCCGCACATCAGTCCTCCGAGCTCGCCGGCCTCCTTCGCTCTCTCGGCGCCGAGCCCATCCTCATCCCCACCATCCAACTCACCGAACCCTCCTCCTTCGCTGCCCTCGACGCCGCGCTCACACACCTTTCATCCGTGGGGCCGGACACCTTCCACTGGCTCGTCTTCACCAGCGCCAATGCGGTCGAAGCCTTCCATCGCCGGCTCCCCTCGCCGTTGCCGGGGGCGAAGAAACTCCGCATTGCCGCCATCGGCCCGTCCACGGCGCGCGCCCTCCAGGCCATCGGTCTCACCGCCGATCTCATTCCGCCGCAGGCCGTCGCCGAATCGCTCACCGGAGCTCTGCTCCCGCACGCTCGCCAACGCGACGGCTTGGCCACTCGCTTTCTCCTCGTCCGTGCCGACGAGGCCCGCGAGCGCCTGCCCGAAACCCTCCGCGCGGCTGGAGCCGACGTCACTATCGCGCCCGCCTACCGCACGATCATTTCCCAGGACTCCATCCCCGCCATCCGCGCTCTCTTTGCCCCCGGCGCAGATTCTCTCGACGCCATCACCTTCACCAGCTCCTCCACCGTCCGCAACCTGCTCGCACTGTGCGAAGCGGCTGCCGTCGCGTTCCCCCTCGGCCCATTGCGCATCTCCATCGGGCCGATCACCAGCCAGACGCTTCGCAACGCCGGTCTCGCGCCCGATGCCGAAGCCCCCGAGGCCACCATCGCCTCGCTGGCCCGGACCGCCGTCGGCACTCCGCGGGCGCGACCATTGTCCCGAAAGTGACGGCACGCATACAGAGCGTCTGCCGGTTCGTCTATTGGATATAGGGTGGGTGCTCGGCGAAGATAGAAGTCGGCGCTCGAATGCCGTGACCGAATACCGCAACCGAATGCGAAGGACAAGAAGTGCGAGATCCCCAAGCCGACTCGAACGCGGATGATCGCAGGATCGCGCCAACCTACGCCGCTGCCTTTCACTGCATCGGGACCGACTGCGAAGACCACTGCTGCAAACACTGGGATATCCCGCTCGACAAAGGCACCTACGCCGAATATCAACTCTTTCCCGTGGAGAAGCTGGGCTCGGTCGTGCGCGACTTCGTGACCCTCAGTCCCGCGGGCTCGCCGGATGGGCTTTACGCGCACATACGCAGGCAAACGTCGGGAGTCTGCCCGTTCTTCGGACCTGACCGGCTCTGCGGCATTCAAAAGGAATACGGTCCCGCGTTGCTGTCCGCGAGCTGTTCCATCTATCCACGCTCTCTCAGTCATGTGGATGCCGTGCTCGAAGGCACGCTCAGCCTTTCCTGCCCGGAGGCCGCGCGCAACGTCCTGTTGAATCCCGACTTCCTGCAGGTCGAAGGAGACCTGTTCTCGGGCGACTTTCGAACCGACAACACCTATCAGCTATCGCGTGCCGGATGGGAGTCCGTCAGCGAGCCGTTTCGTTTCTTCCATGCAGCGCGTTCCGTCCTGATCGAGATTGTCAGAGACCGCTCGCGTCCGCTGTGGGAGCGGCTCTTGCTGATCGGCTGCCTTTGCATGCGCCTGGAGGGGATCGCCTCCTCGCGCACGGAGGGAGCTGTGGACGCGCTGCTGAGTGACTACCGTCAGCTGGCCGGAAACGAACAGTTGCATGTCGAGCTGCAAGCGCTGCCCAGTCAGCCGAAGCTCAGGCTGGAGGTCGTCCTCGCGCTGACCTCGGAACGCGTCGAGGAAAAGACATGCGAAGATCGCTTTCGCGATACCTTCTGGACCTTCATCGAGGGCATCGGCTCCGCTTCGCCGTCGGGTCCCGAAGACGACCTCGGCCGTCTTCTCTACGCGGAGCAGATCTACCATCGCCCTTTTTTCGAGAGATCGCCGTTCATCCTTGAGAACTATCTGCTCAACTACATCTTTCAAAACCTATTCCCGTTCGGCCAGGCCGGCAGCGACCGCTTTGTGCCGCGCACCATCTTCGAGGAGTGGGTTCTGATGACGACGCAGTTTGCATGGATCGACACGCTTCTCATCGGCATCGCCGGTCACTACAAGGAAGACTTCGCCGAGGAGCATGTCGTGCGCACGATTCAATCGTTTACGCGGGCCGTGGCGCACTACCCAGGGATTTTGAACTCCATCGAGCAATACATCACCGCCCGCAAGCTGAATGATCTCCGCGGAATGGCAGTGATGCTGAAGGCCTAAACTCTTCTCGAACTTTTGTCGCGGCATGTAGCTTGCACATCCGAATGCAGGGAAAGGTCTGGTACTCGCGAGAGTGGGCGAACACAAAAAACATCTTTGCCCATGCGGCAGCGGGAAGCACCTGCGGGCGTGCTGCGGAAGGCCTTCCAGCAACGCCAAGCTGGAGCTGGAGGAGACGGCCTGGCGTCTGTCCAAAGAAGGAAAGCATCGCGAGGCCTGCGAGGTCTTTGAAAGACGCGTGGCGCTCAGCCCGGACAATCCCATGATCTGGAACGATCTGGGCAACGAGTATGCCGCGGCGGGAGAGATGGATAAGGCGCTGGCGGCGTTGAAGCGCGCGCACGAGGTCTTTCCCGCCTATCCGCTGCCGCTGTACAACCTGGGCAAATACACGCTGGATCGCTGCGCGGAGCTACAACAAGCTGGCTCGTCAGCGAAGGCACGGCTTCACGATCTGGCCGCCGAAGCAATCGGCTACTTCAAGCAAAGTCTGGAGAGAGATCCTGACAACGCCGCCTGCCACCAGAATCTTGCGATTGCTTATGCCCTGACCGACGACGCAGATAAGGCCAGAGCTCACACGATGGAGGCCTTAAGGCTCGACCCATCCTTGAAACAACCGTTGAGGCAATTGGCAGAAAATACCAGGAACTGATTTCGCTTACGACACGACGCCTGCTTCTTTGATGTAGTCACTTCGCGAACTCTGTACTTATTGTTGAAGCCCCATACTTACGGACTTTTAGCGGATCTCTTACGGCTTTCTAACGGGCTCCCGCCCTAGCATAGCCGCTGGTGCAGCTGATAAACACAGCATCGCCAGGCGGAGACTATGGGACATAGAAGTAGCAGAACCTGTTTATTACTAGTAGCTAGCTTTAGCCTTCTAAGTCGCATCTCAGCTCTGAAGGCTCAGAATAGTGATCTTGGCTCAAGCCACCCACATACGCAGGTCGCGGCGAGCGGAGCTTCGAACGCCGGCGAGCATGATCTATCAAACCAAAACTTCTTTCAACGCCTTGCGAACTTTTACAGCGAAGATTGGCATGGCACTCTGCCATCGACCCCATCCCCACAACGTCGAATGCTCGATGCCCCGCTGGATTCGCCGCCGTTTCCAAGCTCAGATTGGGGTTATGGTGGCTCTCCCGCGATTGGCATACCCGATGGCAACACCTATCCGCTGATGACGGCGCTGAAGCTGGAGAACAGCCGGACGAAGGTATACGGCTGGGTTGCTCCAAGCTTCAATTACAGCACCTCGGATAAGAACAACTTTCCGCTAACCTACGTTGTATTCCCCAATAGCGTGGTATTAAACCAGGCCGTGATCTATATCGAGCGGTTACCCGATACCGTTCAAAATATCCATTTCGACTGGGGTTACCATCTCACCGGCTTCTTCGGCAATGATTATCGATTCACGACCGCCAAGGATTACCTCAGCCAACAGCTTCTCCAGAAGAACCGCCGCTACGGCTTCGATCCGGTCCTCGAATATATGGACTTTTACTTTCCGGTGAAGCAAGGGTTCAATATTCGCGTTGGACGATTCCTGTCCGTTCCCGGGATTGAGGCCCAGCTGGCCCCAAATAACTACAACATGACGCACTCGCTATTGTATGCAGTCGACCCCGCCACCGATAGCGGCATCATTGGTTCGCTGAAGCTATCCAAGCGATGGATGGTTCAGTTGGGTGTCTCTGCGGGCCACGACGTAGCTGTTTGGTCGGATGATGCCAGGCCGTCCGCGATCGGTTGCGTCGACTATTCCACATTGAGCAATCGCGACAACTTCTATGCCTGTGCGAATGGCATCAATGACGGTAAGTATGCCTATAACAACCTGCAGGACTTTGATGGCACCTGGTACCACAAGTTCAATGCGAAATGGCACACGGCCACGGAAGCCTGGTACATGTATGAGCGTGACGTGCCCAACGTCGCGGGCAATGTGACTAATCCAGTGCCGCCCGAGCTAGGAGCCGATGGCGCCTTCTGCACGGGCGGCGAGCTGAGATGCACGGCTTTTGAATATGCGATTGTCAACTATCTGAATCGGGAGATCAATTCAAAGCTGATGATCGGCTTCCGCTCCGACCTGTTGAACGATAAGAAGGGTCAACGCACTGGAACCTCGACGAAATACACCGAAAATACTCTCTATGCCACAAGGTATTTCGGCACCACGGTTATGGTTCGCCCTGAGATCCGTTTTGATCACTCCTGGGATCGGCCCGGTTACAACAACGGTGTGGCGACTAACCAGTTGTTTGTGGGTGCGGACCTCATCTATAAGTTCTAACCACGCGTCGCCGCCTCGCGAGTTACACATGACATGGCTCATGGCTACAGCATGCAAAAACAGAAAGCGAGCAGCACAACATCTCCTCAGTGCGAGCTCCAGGTCTTGTCTGCGGAGTTGCAGAGGTGCTCGAGCGAGCAGTCCACGCAGCGGGGCTTGCGTGCGATGCAGACCTGGCGGCCGTGGTGGATGAGTTCGTGGGAAAACTGAATCCAGCGGTCCTTGGGAATCACGCGTTGTAAATCCTGCTCGACCTTCACCGGTTCGGTGTTCTTGGTCAGCTCGAGCCTCCGTGAGAGCCGCAGCACATGCGTGTCGACGACCACGCCTGAAGCAATCCCATACCACGAGCCGAGCACGACGTTCGCCGTCTTGCGCGCGACGCCAGGAAGTTGGGTCATCTCGTCGATGGTCTTAGGCACCTCGCCATGGAACCGCTCGACGAGAACGCGCGCGGCGCCCTGGATGTTCTTCGACTTGGCGCGGAAGAAGCCGGTGGAGTGGATGATGTGCTCGAGGGCCGGCAGCGGAGCTTTGGCCATTGCTGCCGGTGTGGGGAAGGTGCGGAACAGCTCGGGCGTAACCATGTTCACGCGCACGTCCGTGCTCTGCGCCGAGAGGATCGTCGCCACGGTAAGCTCCCAAGCGTTGCGGTGGTTGAGTGCGCAGACGACGTTGGGGTAGGTCTTGCGCAGGGCGTCGAGGATGGCCGCGATGCGCTCGGGCGCGAGAGGATTTTTCGTCTTGCCGGGTTTGATCTTTGGAGAGACAGGCTCTTTGGCCGCGATCTTCTTCGCGCTGGCGGGTGGCATGCCTTCGATAGCAGCTTTGCGCTGTGCGGGGGAAAGCTTCTGTGGGGGTGGGAGTTTTTTGGCGGCGCTCTTTGCGGCAGAGGGTTTGGCGGATTTGGCGGCGATGCGGTTGGCCATGGCGGTTGGGCTTGAGGATAAACCGCCCTTGGGATCGCAAGCGTGAGGAGCAATATGCAATCACTTGATTATTATATAAACATAACATATAATTTTATGATGCTGCATAATCGTATTGCCGTTCTACGTTCGGAAAGAAGATTGAGCCGAGCTGACCTGGCCGTGGCCGTGGGAGTGAACGTACAAACGATCGGCTTTCTGGAACGGGGCGATCACTCACCGTCTCTTGAGCTGGCGTTTCGGATTGCGGGTGTTTTCAAACTGCCGATTGAAGCGGTGTTTTCGCCCGAACCGTTCCGGCTACTGAGCGAGCAAGTGTACGAGATGCAGCGGCGGGAGGCCTGACGATGCTAGCCGATGAGCCGAAATTGCACTGGTGCTGGATCGATATGCGTCCTCGCCAGCGTAGGCGCGTGGCCGTGGTATTCACATATGCGTTTCTTCTGATCGTGCCCATAGCGATGAGTGACTATAGCAGTCACCCGGGCTGGGCAATTGCCGGCCTCATTGCCGGAATGGAGACATTCGTATGGCTAAGCGTGATGCGCCGGAACGGGATTGTGAAGCGATTCGAGCCGAAGTCGTCCATGCGTATAAAGGGAATGGGCGACGTTGTGTTCGTAGAAGGGCTCGACCAATGGGCACAGTATTTTTACGGCGCACCGAACTTCGATGCAGCAAGCCCGGCCCAACAGGATGAGCTTCTGTCCCGCTTCAAGCCAGGCAAACGGCTGTTCCCAGCCAAACGCGCGGTATCCGATACCCCGTGGCTTGATGAGCGCGAATTGAAGGAGCGAGATTCGGCGGAGCGTTGGACTGCCCGCCAAGTGATGGTGGTTCTCTACGCGTGTGCAGGAATCTATACGTCATGGGCGATCAATCAGCGTCCCGTCCATCCTCTGGAAGTCGCCACCGTATTCGTGATGTGCGGTGTGGCGCTGCAGACTCTGCCTCGGGCGCGGGTACTGTGGACCGAATCGGACCCACGGGACATGCCCGGTGAACTGGCTCTGATCGAGCAAGCTGACATCTAGCAATCAGCCAGGATGGGTTCGCCGTTTGTCTGCCGCTAGCGGCTCCGTCGGCCATCAGCCCAAGCGGTCGAGCATCTCCTGCGGCTTCAAGCGCACGCACGAAAAGATGGGGAAGTCCTTGAGCGTGTAGAGCGAGATCTCGGTCTCGCGAAGCTGCTGGACGAGGTCGAGGAAGTCCTCGGGGAAGTTGGTCTCGAAGGCGACGACGAACTCCTGGTCGTCCAGACCGAAGGAGTAGGTGGTGTTGAGCTTCACGCGCGGATAGGAGAGCCCGATGCGGATGTGCTCATCCATCAGCCGCTTGCGCTCCGCGAGCGGAAGCAGATACCACGGACGCGTCTTCCAGAACGGGTAGATGAAGATGTACTTCTGGCCACCGGGACGAATCGCGCCGCGGCCTGCGCCCTCGGATTCTTCCTCGCGGCCGATCTGGTACTGCGAGCGCTTGGTCATGGCGAGGAAGTTGTGCGGCGTTTCGAGGTATCCGCCCAGCGGCGACGCCATCATCTCCGCGCGCATGCGGTTCATCTCGCCCAGGTCATAGCCGATGGACCAGACGCAGAAGTCGACGTCGCCGCGCGTGCCGATGGTGGAATAGGTGAGCGAGAGGAACTCGCCGACGCGGTTCCAGCGCTCCAACACTTCTGCAAACGCGGCCTTGTGCTCGGCCCGCTGCTCGGCTGGCAGGCGACGCCACTCCGGCAGCACGCGGTAGAAGCTGAAGCAGACGATCTGCCGCTTTACCGGCGGTGCGCCATGGGTTGCGCGCGCGGATTGCGGCCGGTCGTCTGTCGCCTTTACGGGAGTCTGAGACGTCGGAGACTCGACGGGAGCGGCGGTTGTGGCGGCGTCTGGCATAGCTCTCATGCTAACAAAGGCGCGATGCTCCACGGGAGCGGGGCGAAGCGTGCGGATCCGATTTCTTCCGGAAAGACTGTTTGGCGCGATGTAGCTTGCAGAAGCCGAACGCGGGCGAAGGCTGCCTGGAGTGACCGCATTCCCTGGTATCGCCGCTGTAGCGGACTTGTGCGCGGAGAATTTTTGGAGTGCCGACACCGGCAAGGAAGGCAAAAAGGAAAGCCCCATGAAAGTCAGATTCTGGTTCCTCATCGTGCTGATCGGTTGTGTTGCAACGGCAGCGGCTCCGGCCGCGCAAGGGCAGGGCCTGCTGGGCAGGTTGAAGCAGAAGGTGAAGGACAAGGTTGAGCAGGATACGGCGCCGGCGGCGAGTTCGACGACACCCGCCAGCGCGCTGGCCAGCGCTCCAGCGGAGGCGAGCGGAGATGCAACGGCCTCGAACGCTGGCGCCTCCGGAACTGCGCCCGACAGCATTCTGTCGTACCAGAACTACGACTTCGTGCCGGGCCAGACGATTGTCTTTGCTGACGATTTCACGAATGCGCAGGACGGCGAATTTCCGGCTCAGTGGGAGCTGCTCAAGGGGCAAGCAGTCGTCAACAAGGAGCAGGGCTATCAGACGTTCCTGCTCACCGATGGCAATTATGCTCAAGTCTCTCCGAGGATGAAGACGAAGAGCTATGTGGGGCCGGATTTCACCGTTGAGTACGATATATTCGCCGAGCATGGAGGGTATCCGCTGATTATTGAGCTCGATCATGCCAGCGACGGCAACAGCGCGTCGTTCCAGGTTGGTCCGGGAGGAGCATCGTACGACGCGGACGGTGTCAGTCTGACCGGGGATCTTCCACCCTCCATCCGGCAAGATCTCTACGACAACAAGTGGCATCACGTTGCAATGGTCTACCACAAGCCGCAGATCAAGCTCTATGTCGACCAATATCGTGTGCTGACCGTTCCGGACAGCAAGTTCGATCCGGGTTCCGTCGTGATGGAAGGGATTGGCGACCAGCAGAAGCCGATTATCTTTCGTAACGTGCGGATCGCCGATGGCGGCGGCATGAACATGATCGGCAAGAAGTTCACTGATGCCAAGATTGTCACGCACGGCATCAACTTCGACATCGACAAGGCGACGCTGCGGCCGGAGAGCATGGGCACGCTGAACCAGATCAAGAGCGTCATGGAGGGCGACCCTTCGCTGAAGTTCGAGATCGACGGGCACACCGACAACAGCGGCGAAGCGGCGCACAACCTCGCGCTGTCACAGCAGCGCGCGGATGCGGTGAAGACGCAGCTGGTCTCGATGGGGATCGATGCGGGCCGGCTGACGACCAAGGGCTTTGGCGATACCCAGCCGATGACCTCGAACGACACGCCCGAGGGAAAGGCGAACAACCGGCGGGTGGAGTTTGTGCGCGTCACGTAGCGGTGGCGACCCTGAGGCTCATTCTCTATCCAAACCGTGACCTGGATCGCTAACCGAAACAAACAGCAGATCCTTCCCCTTCGGCTTCGCTCAGGGTCAGGATGACAATTCTTATGGGGCGACGAAGAGCGTTGCAGGCATCGCCACTCGTTATACTGCAACATGAATGTCTGAAAAGCTTATCGCAGCTCTCGTGGCCTTTATTGCGGCTGGAGGCTATTCCGGCGTAGTTCTGCTCATGGCCATCCAGTCGGCGTGTATTCCGATTCCGTCGGAGATCATCATGCCGTTTGCGGGGTACGCTCTGGCGCACTCGCAGGCGACGCTCATCCTGCTGACGACGCTGGCGTCGCTGGGATGCAACCTGGGGTCCATTCCCGCTTATTGGGTGGGCGCGCGCGGCGGGCGGCCGATGGTGGAGCGCTTCGGCAAGTATGTCTTGCTGAGCCGGCGCGATCTGGACCTGGCAGAGAAGTTCTTCGCGCGCTATGGCGCCATCACTGTGCTGGTCGGGCGGATGCTGCCGATTGTGCGGACCTTCATTGCGCTGCCGGCAGGCGTTGCGAAGATGAACCAGGTCCGTTTTCACATCTACACGTTTATCGGCTCGTGGCCGTGGTGTTATGTGCTGGCCTATGTGGGGATGAAGCTGGGGGCGCGTTTCCAGACAGACCCGCGTTTCAAGGAGATATTCAATCGCTTCCATCTGGGGGTGGAGGTGGTGATTGTCGCTGGAATTATCTGGTTTGTGTGGACGCACTGGAAGAACCGGACGGGCGCGGAAGCACGATAATCGCTGGCCTTTGTTTGCATCGGATTCCAGCGGTGAGCGATACTGATTTGTCCGCTTAAGGAAAATTTGCCTCATTAGAAGGGTAGTTCTGCAATGTCGAATTCCGACGCCGCACAACAGGGAGCGGCGAGCATCAAGCCTCACACAGGAAAACTAGGCATCATGATTCCCGGCATGGGCGCGGTTGCGACTACGTTCATTGCCGGCGTGGAAGCGGTGCGCCGCGGCTTCGCCAAGCCGATCGGATCGCTGACCCAGATGGGCACGATCCGGCTGGGCAAGCGCACGGAGAATCGCACGCCGCTGGTCAAGGATTTCGTCCCGCTGGCTCCGCTGAACGATCTGGTCTTTACGGGCTGGGATATCTTCGGCGGCAACCTGTACGATGCGGCGAGAACCGCGCAGGTTCTGGATCGCGACCAGCTTGACAGCATGAAGCCGTTTCTGGAGGGCATCGAGCCGATGCCGGCGGCGTTCAACCAGCACTACGTCAAGCGGCTCGAAGGCAAGAAGATCAAGACCGGCAAGAACAAGTGCGATCTGGCCAACCAGATTCGCAATGACATTGCCGAGTTCAAGACGAAGACGGATCGCCAGGTGATGATCTGGACGGGCTCGACCGAGATCTTCCTGCAGCAGACTGAGGTTCATCAGACGCTGGACGCGTTCGAGAAGGGTTTGGTCAATGATGATCCGAATATCGCGCCTTCGATGCTCTACGCGTGGGCGGCGTTGAAGGAGGGCATTCCGTTTGCGAATGGCGCGCCCAATCTCACTGTCGACATTCCGGCGCTGCGCGAGCTCTCGAAGAAGATGAATGCGCCGATCTGCGGCAAGGACTTCAAGACCGGGCAGACCTTCCTCAAAACGGTGATTGCTCCGGCGCTGAAGACGCGCAATCTCGGCTTGAGCGGATGGTACTCGACGAATATTCTGGGCAACCGTGACGGCGAGGTGCTGGACGATCCGGAGAGCTTCAAGACCAAGGAAGAGTCGAAGCTGGGAGTGCTGGAGTACATCCTGCAGCCGAGCAAGAATAAAGAACTGTACGGCGACATCTACCATAAGGTGCGGATCAACTACTATCCGCCGCGCGGCGACAATAAGGAAGGCTGGGACAATATCGATCTCTTCGGATGGCTCGGCTACCCGATGCAGCTGAAGATCGATTTTCTCTGTCGCGACTCGATTCTCGCAGCTCCGCTGGCTCTGGATCTTTGCTTATTCATGGACCTTGCGGCACGCACGCCGAGCCTGCGCGGGCTGGGCATTCAGGAGTGGCTGAGTTTCTACTTCAAGGCGCCGGACTTTCTGCCCGGGCTTTACCCGGAGCACGATCTGTTTATTCAATCGATGAAGTTGAAGAACACGCTGCGCCACATTATGGGCGAAGATCTCATTACGCATCTTGGTCTCGACTACTACGGCGAGTAGATGCTGCAACAAGCGAAGAAGCTCCGGAGCCTGAGCTGCCGGGGCTTTTCTTTTGCGAGCGATGCTGCGGCTACGGTAATACCTTGAGGATCTCGGCCCAGAGCGGTTTGACGCCGTTCTCCGATTTGGAAGAGACGGGGAGGATGTTCTCTTCGCCGTGGCCGCTTCGCAAGGCAGCGAGAGATTTCATGAGCGCGTTACCGCCCAAGCGGTCGGCCTTCGTCGCTACGACGAGATGAGGGCGCTGCATCAGGCGCAAGGCCTCGATCAGCTGCGTGTCGCTGGGCTGCGGCGGAATGTTTGAGTCCACGAGGCAGATGCAGAGGGCCAGGGTTTCGCGGTCGGCAAGATAGGGCTCGATGAACTTCGGCCATTCGGCGGAGATCGATTTGGAGATCTTCGCGTAGCCGTAGCCGGGGAGATCGGCGAAGATCAGCGAGGGCCTGGCGTTGAACTTTTGTGGAGTGCCTTCGTGAAGGGCAAAGAAGTTGATGGCGCGGGTTCGGCCGGGAGTGGACGAGACCTTTGCTTCCTGCGAGCCGAGCAGAGCGTTGATCAGCGACGATTTGCCGACATTTGAACGGCCCAGAAAGGCGATCTCGGGCGCATCGGCAGTACGAGCCGCCGCCGGGAAGTGCTCTGGATCTGTTGCGGAGAGTAGAAACTTTGGCACCATGCGCATGAGATCAGCTTAGAGCATTTCTCCTGACACTCTGCAGTTGGAGAAAGCATCGAATGCCGTTTTCTTCGCGGGAAAACGGCGCAAGCCTCTGTGGCTTCCCGGTACATCTTCAGGAGAAATGCTCTAGCGCCTGCTGCCGTACTCCGTGCTGCTCTCGTTACAATGAACCTTCGGAGAGATTGAGACGATGAGCGATACGCGCACCTTTGCGCATGCGATGCTTCGCGAGATTTATGAGCAGCCCGAGGCGCTGGCGAGGACGATTGAGCGATATGTCGCCGACGGGCGGTGGCGCTTCTCGAACCGGGAAGAGGCGGCTGAGTGCTTTCGCCGGCATAAGGATGTTGTGATTGCGGCCAGCGGCTCCAGCCGTCATGCGGGCGTGGCCGCGGAGATCATGTTTGAGGATTCGGCCGGTTTGGCCGTCGATGTCGAGTATGCGAGCGAGTACATCACGCGATCGACGAACACGAAGCGCGATCCGGCGGTGCTGGTAATTTCGCAGTCCGGAGAAACGGCCGACACGCTGGCGGCCTTGCGAGAGGCCAAGCAGCGCAAACATCCGACACTGGCGATTACGAATGTCGAGTCTTCGACGATGGCGCGCGAGGCGGATGTATCGCTGCCTACGGCGGCCGGTGTAGAGCGTGCGATTCCTGCGACTAAAAGTTTTACGACTCAGCTTGCGGTGTTGCGTTTGCTCAGCCTTCTTGCCGCTGAGGCGCGCGGCACTATGGACGCCGCGGAGCAGCAACGGCAGATTGCTGCCTTGTGGGAGCTGGCGCCGGCGATCGAGCGGCAGCTTGACGGCTGGCGAAGCGCGACGGAGCGACTGGCGGAGCGGTACAGCTCGGCGAAGACGTTGCTGTATCTTGGGCGCGGCATTCACTATGCGATTGCGCGAGAGGGCGCGCTGAAGCTGAAGGAGTCGTCGTATATTCATGCGGAAGGCTATCCGGCAGGCGAGCTGAAGCATGGGCCCAATGCACTTGTCTCGGACGATGTGCCGTTGGTTGTGATCGCCACGGTTGACTGGCAGGACGCTGAATCTGTGCTGCGCTATGAGAAGACGGTCGCGCTGCTGGATGACATGCGAACCCAGGGCGCGAGGACGATTGCGATTGGGAACGCGGGAGATGAGACGATTCGAGCGCTCGCGTCAGAGCTGGTTGAGATCGAGCCGGCGCTTGAGTATCTGCTGCCGATCGTAGAGATCATTCCACTGCAGATGTTCGCCTACTTCATGGCCGTCGAGAACGGCGTGGATGTCGATCGGCCGCGCAATCTGGTGAAATCTGTGGTTCGCGAGTGAGGTTCGTGGAAGGAACAGTATGATGGGTTCGGAATCCGTTCTGCGCCAGCCGAATGAGCTGACTACTGCGCAACGTTGAGGAGGATTCGTGGATCAGGCGGAAGAGCTGCGGCTTCGCGTCGGTAAATATTGGCGATGGTTCTCGGCGTTCGCCCTTCTTTCCGTTTTTCTGGTCCTTGCTGTGCGAGTGTGCGCGGCGCAGAGTGCTGCAACAACCTTGATGCGGCCCTCCGGTGTGGCGTATGACGCGGCAGGCAATCTGTTTGTCGCCGATGCCGATCGAAATCAGATCCTTGAGATTACTCTGGCCGGTCTGCTGAAGGTGGTGGCAGGAACAGGCGTGCAGGGATTTGCGGGAGATGGCGGTCTCGCGACTGCGGCCGAGCTGAATGCGCCGCAGGGTGTCGCGATTGGGGCGGATGGCACGGTCTACATTGCGGATACCGGCAATCAGCGCATTCGCGCGGTGCAGGGTGGGCAGATCACAACGATCGCAGGAGGAGCTGCGGGATTTTTCGGCGATGGCGGATTGGCCTCCGCGGCGGAGTTCAATCAGCCGGTCGCCGTCGCGCTGGACTCCGCCGGAGCGCTGCTGATTTGCGATCGTGGGAATCAACGTGTGCGCCGGGTGAGCGATGGCGTTGTCACGACGGTTGCGGGCGATGGCGTCGAAGGCTTTGCCGGTGACGACGGACCGGCGACGGCGGCTGAACTTAACGAGCCTTCCGGCGTTGCGGTTGGATTGGATGGCCGTATTTTCATTGCAGACACAGCCAATCAGCGCATTCGTGTTGTGACTGCGGACGGGAAGATCGCGACCTTTGCGGGCACGGGCGCTGCCGGTTTCGGGGGTAATGGAGGGCCGGCTACACAAGCGCTGCTCAACCGCCCTCGGGGTCTCGCAATCGATGTGGGCGGAGATCTTCTGGTTGCGGACCAGAATAATCAGCGCCTTCGACGTGTGGGTACGAACGGAACGATCGTCACGCTTGCGGGGAGCGGTGTTCAGGATTCGGCTGTCGACGGCGCGGTGGCGACGACAGCCTCTCTTAATCTTCCCGGTGCGGCGGCGGTTTCGAGCTTCGGTTGGCCTCTTGTCTCGGACCAGGCGAATCATACGCTGCGCGTTTTGCTGGAGGATGGGCGGCTGTATGAACCGGGCGGAATCGCTTCACGAGCGACGCTTAGCGAGACGACTTCCGATGCGGTGTATGGGACGGCGCTGGCGAATGTGGCGGTCAATAGCAGTGCAGGAACGCCGCGGGGGGAAGTACAGATATTCGACGGAGACGCGGAGGTGGGGCAGGGGACTTTGGCGCAGGGCACGGCCGGTGTATCGTTGCCGACGCTGTCTGCCGGCACTCATACGCTGCGTGGGGTCTATGCAGGCGATGGAGTTCATCCGTCAGCGACGGCAAACTCGACGGTGACGATTGCGCCGGCGCCCGTCGTCGCCTCGGCTACGAGTGCGACGGTTAGCTATGGCGCTCCGTTGCCAGCGTTGACGGGGACCCTGACGGGTGTGCTGGCGCAGGACCAGGGGAACGTGAGCGCGGTATTTTCGGCTGCTGTACCCCAGTTGCCGGATGCGGGATCATATCCGATCAGCGCGGCACTGAGTGGATCGGCGAGCGGGAACTATGCGTTGTCGATCGATCCGACCTCCGGCTCATTGACGGTCGTTCCTGCGGCCTCGGTCGTGACGTTAGCGCCGGTTACCAATGCGTATGCGGGTCTGCCCTTGCAGTTGAACGTGCAGGTGGCTTCGACGACCCGAGGTGTGCCGACCGGCTCTGTCGAGTTCCTTGATGGCGGCACGCAGGTTGCGAGCGCGGTGCTTGTGAACGGATCTGCGACCGCTGTCTATCTTGCACCGGCGGGGGGATCGCACGCGCTTACGGTTTCGTACTCGGGCGATCGGGACTTCAGGGCGAACACGTCCGCGAGCATGATCGCGAACGTCGTGGCTATGCCGGACTTTGGCGTTTCGGTGACGGGCAGCTCGCAACAGACTGTGGTCGCGGGTTCAACGGCGAACTATGGGTTGAGCATCGCTTCGCAGAGCACGCCGTTCACCGGGGTGGTGATCATGAGCGCGGATGGGCTGCCGGCGGGCGCGTCGGCTAGCTTTTCGCCGCCGGCGGTCGTGCCGGGTGGAGAAGCGGCCGCGGTCACGATGACCGTTACAACCGCGGCTTCGTCGGCGCGGATGGAACGAGGCAGAGCCTTCTCTGGTCTGCTGGTAAGCGCGCTTCTTTTGCCGCTGCTGGCCACACGCAGGCGGAGAATTCGGCTTGTGCTGGTCTGCGTGATGGGCCTTTTCGGCATGCTTGGGCTTAGCGGATGCGGGGCGCGCGTTGCGCCGGAGTCGGTACTGCCGGTAAAGAAGTTTGTAGTGACGGTGAAGGCGACGTCGACGAACCTGGCCGGCAGTGTGGTGGTGCATTCGGCTGAGGTCACGCTCGGGATCGAGTAACGGATTGCGATGCCTTCGCCGGGCTGCGAGCAGCTAAGTTGCATTGGTGCGCATCTATCGTCATGCAATCGCGGGCCAGCCCCACAGTCCGATCGAACCCTTGAACAGGGTTCAGAAGGCACAGATTCGTATGACACGCACAGTTCTTCCAGGAAAGCCGTATCCGCTTGGCGCGACGCCCTCCAGCCAGGGAACCAACTTCGCTTTGTATTCCGAGAACGCGACGGGCGTGCAAGTCTGCTTCTTTGATGAGCAAGGAAGGCAGACCGATTGCGCTGCGTTGAAGGAGCGCACGGCTTTTGTGTGGCATGGGCTGATCCGTAACGTTAAGCCGGGGCAGCGGTATGGATTCCGGGTCGAGGGGCCGTGGGAGCCGGAGAAGGGGCTCAGGTTCAATCCGGCGAAGTTGCTGGTCGATCCTTATGCGAAGGCTGTGACGGGTGATGTGAATTGGAAGGCGCCGATCTTTCCGTACGATGCTCCCTCCGGAGATCCGCGCAAGCTAAGCACGGAAGACAGCGCCGCTGGTGTGCCGAAGTGCGTTGTGATCGACGGCAAGTTCAATTGGGAGGGCGATTGTCCTCCGGAGACGCCGATCGCCGACTCGATCCTCTACGAGGTGCATGTGCGCGGATTTTCGATTAAGAACCCGGACATTCCCGAAAAGCTGCGGGGAACGTATGCGGGGCTGGCGCATGAGGCGAGCCTCGATTATCTGAAGAAGCTCGGCGTTACAGCTGTCGAGCTTCTGCCTGTGCATCACTTTGTCGACGAAGGCCAACTGGTGGATAGAGGCCTGCGCGATTACTGGGGCTATAACACGCTTGCCTACTTCGCGCCGATGTCGCGTTACAGCTCGACCGGCGATACGGGGGGGCAGGTCACAGAGTTCAAGGAGATGGTGAAGCGGCTGCATCAGGAAGGCATCGAGGTGATTCTGGATGTGGTGTACAACCATACCTGCGAAGGCAACCAGATGGGGCCGATGCTTTCGATGAAGGGAGTGGACAACACCACTTACTACCGCATCGTCGAGGACAATCCTGAGTTTTATATGGACTTTACAGGGACGGGCAACACGCTGAACCTGTATAACCCGCAGGTGCTGAAGTTGACGATGGACAGCCTTCGCTATTGGGTCACGGAGATGCATGTCGATGGATTTCGCTTCGATCTCGCATCGACGCTGGCGCGCGAGCTGCATGATGTGAACAAGCTCGGCGCGTTCTTCGACACCATTCATCAGGACCCGACCATCGCCGATGTGAAGCTTATCGCCGAGCCGTGGGATGTAGGTGAAGGCGGATACCAGGTGGGCAACTTTCCTGTGTTGTGGGCGGAGTGGAACGGCAAGTACCGCGATACGGTGCGGCGATTCTGGAAGGGCGATAGCGGGCAGCTTTCGGACTTTGCGTATCGCATCACCGGGTCCAGCGATCTTTATCAAGGCGAGGGACGCACGCCATCGGCTTCGATCAACTTCGTTACGGCGCATGATGGCTTCACGCTTTGCGATCTCGTCAGCTACGACCAGAAGCACAATGAAGCGAACGGCGACGACAACAAGGATGGCTCGGACAATAACGACAGTTGGAACATGGGGGCCGAGGGGCCAACTGATGATCCGGAGATCAACAAACTGCGCGAGCGGCAGACGCGGAACTTTCTGGCTACGCTGATGCTTAGCCAGGGGGTGCCCATGCTGGCGGGAGGCGACGAGTTTGCGCGCTCGCAGAAGGGCAACAACAATGGCTACTGCCAGGACAATGAGCTTACCTGGTACGACTGGAAGCTGGATGAGCCTCGCAAGCGGCTGCTGGAGTTCACCTCGCGGCTGATCCAGTTCCGCAAGGACCATCCGAACCTGCATCGGCGGCGGTTTTTCCAGGACCGCAAGATCCGTGGATCTGTTGTGCGCGATGTTGCGTGGTATGGGACCGACGGCAAAGAGCTTGCGGATGACGCATGGAATGAGGCCTGGAGCAAATCGATTGGAGTGATGTTCAACGGCAAGACCATGGGAGTGACGGATGAGGATGGCGATCCGGTTGTGGACGATAGCTTCCTGATTCTGGTGAATGCGAGCGATCAGGGGGTGGAGTACGTTATGCCCGAGCCGTTGAATGGGACGCCGTGGCGGCAGGTGCTGGATACGGAGGATATCGACGATCCTTTCTGTGAGGCTGGGGTGCAGGACAAGGTGATTCTCGGCGGGCGGTCGGTGCGGCTTTACAGCGATGCTGTTGCGGCGCCGGAGAAGCCGGCGAGGCATCGGCTGGCGAGGACACTGTAGCGCGCGACGAAGAGGTGTGAGTCAGCGAGGGTTCGGATAGCGTCGAAGGTATAATGGCTATTTCCCCTGCGCTGCCCGGCGCGCGCGAGAGTCACGAACATCCTGAGGCGCCGCGCGGTGGGCGGTTTTCGCATGGATGGCGCGCGCTCCGGCATCGGAACTTCAAGCTCTTCGTGTTAGGGCAGAGCGTCTCGCTGATTGGCACGTGGATGACACGGCTGGCGACGAGATTACTGGGGGCGCCAGAGCATGTCTACCTTGACGGGGATTTCGTTTTTGATGGGGATGGTGAGGAAAGAGGGCGGAGGAATTTTAAAGTCGGTGAGGGTGGACGGGATGGAGCCGGTGATGTGGTGGTCGGCACCTTGCATGTTTTGATGGAAAGGCACGTGGGAGTAGTGGGCGGTGTTCCCGGCGAATTGTACGTCGAGGTCGCAGTCGAGGATGGGCGAGTTGAGGGCGGACGCGGGCAGGCGGAAGCGAACGGTGACGAGAGGGAAGTCGGCGCCGCGCGTGACCTGGAGCATGTGCTCGTCGCGGTTGCTGTCTCCGGAGTCGAAGGTCTTGACCGGGACGGCGACGAGGAAGTTGCAGACGCCGGACTGACAGAAGCCCTTGCCGCGCGCGGCGTGGCTGACGCCATCGACCTCATGCATGGGGTGGGACATGTGATACGAGAGGGTGGACTGGGTGAGAAGCCACGTCTGGCCGGACTGAGCCAAGGCAGGCAGGGCGAGGAATAGACAGGCGATGAGTCGTGCAATTTTCATAGGGGGATAAGGGTCTAAAGCTTGAGGTGGATGGGCCAGGAGACGGAGACGATGGCGGCGGTGTAGGCGGCGACGGTGGTCCAGGCGACGGCGGCGTGGGCGGAGGCGATGCCGTGGACCTTCTCCCCCTTGTTGAGCTGGTCGAAGGCCATGGCGCCGAGGATCGGCGTGAGGACCATGCCGGGAGCGTGGATGTAGATGAGGTATTTGTGGAACTTGATGCCGCCGCGGACGGGGCCTTCGGAGATTTTGGGAGCGCGGATGGCGTACCAGGCGGTCGCGGCGTACATACCGACGGCGACCGAACCGAGGCTGGCGTGCAGGTCGCGCCCGACGGTGTTGCCGCCGGCGGTCTGCGTCCCGTTGTGATGGCCGGCGGTGGCGCCGCCGGAGCTGATGAGGGTTGCGGCGAGCGGGATGAGGGTGAGGAGACCGAGACGCTGGTGAATCTTCAGCATCTGGGTGTGGCGGTCGAGGCGGGCCTGGAGGGCAGGGTTAGCGGCGGTTTGGGTGGGGGAGAGGCCGAGATCGCTGAGTGAGGGCGCGGACGGCTTCTGAGCTGGAGTCTGTGGGGGAGTTTGAGCTGCGGGTTGGGTCTGTTGCTGAGGGAGAGGAGCGTCGGGCAGAGATAGAGATGATGACGATGTTTCGAGGACGCCGGAATCGGCGAGCGACGCCTGTTGTGCCGCGAGTCGCGCGGGTATGCCCAGGAACGCACCCGAGACCAGAAGGAGGAGCGGGAGGCGAAAACGTACGGGAAAAATGTGTGCCAGAAAGAACTTCATGCCGTTAGGAGCTCCGCGATTGCGTGGACTTCGTGGGAAAGAAACAACCTTAGGGAGACGTGAAGGCGGTCTGGAGGTTGCACCGGCAACGTGAAATTCCAGAAGCTGAGTTAGCTGTCGAGAGATTCGCCGAAGCAGCAGCGCTCGGTGAGCAGGCAGAAGATGTGCTCGAGGGCGAGGTGGGCTTCCTGGATGTGGGCGGTAATTTTTGTGGGGATGGTGATGGTGATGTCGGCGAGTGAGGCGATGGCGCCGCCGTCGTTGCCGGTGAGGGCTAGGGTGGTAAGTTCTTGATTGTGGGCTTGTTGGACGGCTTTGAGGCAGTTGGGGGAGTTTCCGCTGGTGGTTATGGCGAGGAGGATATCTCCTTTGTTTCCAAGGGCTTCGACCTGGCGGGAGAAGATGCGATCGAAGCCGAAGTCGTTGCCGATGGCGGTGAGGGCGGAGGTGTCGGTTGTGAGGGCTATGGCGCTCATTGCAGGGCGGTTAGCGACCAGGCGGCAGACGAACTCGGCGGCCAGGTGCTGGGCGTCGGCGGCGGAGCCTCCATTGCCGCAGACCAGCAGCTTTCCACCATTTTTCAAGGAGTTAGCGGTGAGGCGGGCGGCTTCGACCACGGATTTGTGGATGGTTTCGTCGTGGAGAATTGTGGTGAAGGTGTGGATGGATTGCTGGAGTTGTTCGTGGACGATTTCGGTGAGGGACTGAGGCATGGGGATTATCCTCTCAAATCTGCGGCGCTTCCGGGGAGAGAAGCAGGTCCTTCGCCTTCGGCTCAGGATGACAATTTTTAACTTAGCTTAGCGGTTTGTTTCGCTGCTTGATCGCCAGTCTTCGATCGCATGGCGGGTGGTCCGGATTTTTAGGGTGGGGAGAGTGGTGAGGAGCTTGTCGATGCGGAGGCCTCCGCGGAGGGGACGAGCGGCGCGCTGATTGAGTTCGGAGGTGAGGATGGGTTGGATTAAGGAGGCGTCGAGCGAGAGGATGTCGGCGGCGAGAAGGGCGAAGTCGTAGCGGGAGAGGAGCTCGCGGCCGGAGATGTGGAAGAGGCCGGTGTGGCCGGCGCTGGCGAGAGCGAGGGTGGCGGCGGCGAGGTCTTCGTTGTAGGTGGGCGTGGAGAGCTGGTCGGTGGGGACACGCATCGTGGTTCCGGCGGAGAGCAGGCGATGCAACGTGTAGAGAAAGTTCTTGCGCTGGCGGTCGGGGCCGAAGACGACGTTGGTGCGGAGGATGAGGGGCGAGGGGTGGGCGGCGGCGACGGCGTGTTCACCTTCGAGCTTGCTGCGGCCGTAGACAGAGAGTGGATTCGTGGGGGCGTCTTCGCTGTAGGGGCCGGGGTTCTGGTCGCTGCCGTCGAAGACGTAGTCGGTGGAGAAGAAGACGAAGGGGATGTGTCGGGCGGCGCGCGCGAGGGCGGCGGGGCCGTTGCAGTTGGTGGCGGTGGCCCAGGAGGGGTCGGTCTCGCAGCGCTCGACGTCGGTGGCTCCGCCGACGCAGAGGATGGAGGTGGGTTGGAGATCGTCGAGGATTTTTGCGGCGGTTTCCGGGTGATGGCTCAGGGCGGCGAGGTCGACGACGGGGGTGTTGGTTTCGTTGGGTGTGCGATTGGCTGCGATTGCGGATGGGCCCAGTTGCTTGAGGAGGACGGCGCCGACCTGGCCGGCGGAGCCTACGACGAGAGGGCGGGAGCCGAGGGGCTGCTGAGGCATGTGTCTAGTTTGCACCGGGAGGGTGGGCTTGACGGGAGCAATCCCAATTTGATGCAGAATCGTGCGGCCGATGAGCGCATTGGCCTGTTGGCAGCAACCGAGAATTCGCTGTCCTGCGGATGGGTAAACACAAGCCGACTTCTCGCGACCAATCCGAAGGTTGATTGTTTGGAAGGCATAAGGCGACATTCAAAGGACGCCAAGGAGTAGACTCTCCCAATCCGCGCATGGTTCCAGACGCGTAAACCAACCGGGCCCCGCTTCAGAATGGCTGTTCATCTTTCTGTGTCAGGGGAATTCCTCATGAAGACCAACTGCACTGTACTCGTGCTGCTTTGCGCCGCGCTTGTCAGCCCGTCGTACAACTCGGCCTGCGCCGACTTCACTTACACGGAGACTACGCAGGTGAGCGGCGGATCGCTTGTCTCGATGATGAAGATGGCGGGAGCGTTCAGCAAGTCGGCGCGCGAGTTTGGCCAGCCGGTCGAATCTACGGTGATCGTCAAGGGCAACCGGATGACTCGCATCGACCCTGACTACACCGAGATCATCGACCTCGACAAGGACACCATCACCCGGATCGACAACACAAAACACCGATATACCATCGTGACATTTGAGCAGATGAAGCAACAGATGGATGAGGCCATGGCTCGCGCCAAAGCGCAACAGGCGAAGCAGCCGGCCGCTCAGCAGGCGCAACTGCCGCCCGGCACGGAGGTCAAGTTCACGGTCAAGGTGCGTAACACCGATGCGAGCAAAAACGTCGCCGGCCTGAACGCCAAGGAAGCCATCATGGTTATGGCGATGGACGCGACCCAGACGTCAGGCCAGGCGCCCGCACAGACTGCCACGCTCGGCTTCACCAGCGACATCTGGCTGGTGCCGGAGATTCCCGGCTACAAGGAAGTGCGCGACTTCTACATGCGGATGGCGGAAAAGATGGGCTCGATTTTTGGCGCGGGTTCGGGCACCGGCGACATGACCGCGATGATGGGGCAACTGCCGCCCGGCGCTATGCAGGGCATGGCCGATATGGGCAAGGAAATGTCTAAGATCAAGGGCATTCCCGTGCTGACCGTCATGCGCATGGGCACCACAGTGAATGGCGCACCCCTGCCCGCCGCGTCCGAGGCGCCGCTGCCAGCCAGTAACACGCCGCCGCCTCCCAGCGCGGGCGACATGGCGAAACAAGGCGCGACCTCCGCGATCACCAACAGCCTTCATCTGGGTGGATTCGGCCTTGGCAAAAAGAAGGCTGCTAACCCGCCACCTCCGGCCGCCGATCCCGATGCTACCGCCGGCCCGGTCGTCATGATGGAGACCACCACGCAGCTCTCCAGCTTCTCCTCCGGCCGCGTGGATCCTTCGAGATTCGAGGTCCCTGCCAGCTATAAGCAGATCGATGAGAAAGATCTCCACTAAATTGCGCTGAACTACGGCGTGGGGACGGACGCTGTTTGCCGCTCAGGGGGTCGAGCGAGAGGACCTCGGCGGCGAGCAGGGCGAAGTCGAAGCGGGAGAGGAGCTCTCGGCCGGAGATGTGGAAGAGGCCGGCGCTGGCGAGAGCGAGGGTGGCGGCGGCGAGGTCTTCGTTGCAGGTGGGGGTGGAGAGCTGGTCGGTGAGGACGGCGCCTTCACCCGCGAGCTTGCTGCGGCCGTAGACGGAGAGTGGATTCGTGGGAGCGTCTTCGCTGTAGGGGCCGGGGTTTTCGTTGCTGCCGTCGAAGACGTAGTCGGTGAGAAGAAGACGAAGGGAAGGTGTTGGGCGGCGCGCGCGAGGGCGGCGGGGCCGTTGGCGTTGGTGTCGGCGGCCCAGGCGGGGTCGGTCTCGCAGCGCTCGACGTCGGTGGCTCCGCCGGCGCAGAGGATGGAGGTGGGTTGGAGATCGTCGATGATCTTTGCGGCGGTTTCGGGGTGATGGCTCAGT